>JBAVAA010000065.1:0-9294 GCA_049585515.1 Terriglobales bacterium
GGAGTAACCTACAACCCATACTCCGATTTCGCGCTCCACCATATGGGGCCGGGCTTGGCGGATGGCATCAACCAGGGCGCGGCGGGGCCGGACCAGTTCCGCACCGCTCCTTTATGGGGCGTTGGCCAGCGCCTGTTTTTCCTGCATGACGGACGCGCTTCCGACCTGGTGCAGGCCATCAAGGAGCACGCGAGTCCGGAGAATTGCGGTAGCCAAGGCGGTTTCCGGCCGTATGCGCAGAGTAATTGCGGATCCGAGGCAGACGCGGTGATCCGCAACTTCAAAATGCTCAGCCCGTCGCAGGTTCAGGACTTGCTGAACTTTTTGCGATCGTTGTAGAGCGCTGCGGGCTTCGGGCTGCGGACTGCGAGCATAACGATGCGATGCGCAGCTCGCAGCTCGGCGGCATTGACACCTGCGACTCGTCGCTGCATCCACGCTGATTTCTTCCAGATAGCCGATCTGCAATATACTCACCTCCTGAACGAATCGTCGAGGGGCTAAGTCTGATGTCTGACGGCTAAACAGTTGAAGCGCTTCCGGCGGGAGGTTGTGGTGGCATCCAGGGAAGATTTTGACCTGATTGTGATTGGCTGCGGGCCGGCTGGAGAAAAGGCTGGGGCGCAAGCGGCTTATTTTGGCAAACGCGTCGCGGTCATCGAGGGTTCCGAGTATGTGGGCGGAAGCTGTATCAACACCGGCACGGTTCCGAGCAAGACGCTGCGGGAATCGGCGCTCTATTTTTCTGGCCTGAAGCAGCGCGGCCTCTACGGCATCGACTATTCGCTGAAAGAAAATCTCACCATCAATGATTTCATGCACCACGAGCGGGACGTGGTGGAACGGGAGCGCGAGCGCATCCTGAAGAATCTGGCGCTGCATCACATCGAACTTGTGCGCGGCCGGGCGTCATTCGAGGACGCCCATACTTTGTCGGTTTCCGGATCGGATGGCAAATGCCAACTGCGCGGCGATGTGATTCTTATTTCCACCGGGAGCAAGCCGCACCGGCCGCCGGAAATTGCTTTCGACGACGTACGGGTTTTTGATTCCGACACGTTCCTGCAGATGGAACGCATTCCACAGAGCCTGGCGGTGATTGGAGGCGGCGTGATTGGCTGCGAGTACGCGTCGATCTTCAGCGCGCTCGGCGTGAGGGTCACGCTGGTGGATGGCCGGGACCGTTTGCTGCCCTTCCTCGATGGGGAAATTTCCGAGAGACTCCGGGTGCGGCTGGCCGCGATCGGCATGCAGTTCTGGTTCAACGAACGGCCGGCGAAGGTGCAAACTTCTTCTTCAGGCATGGCATCCGGCGTTCAACTGGTGATGAAGAGCGGCAAGACGCTGGAAACCGAATCGGCGCTGTTCGCCGCGGGGCGGCGCGCGGCGGTGGACGGCCTGGCTCTCGACAAGGCAGGCTTGGCGGTCGGCACTAACGGATACATATCCGTGGACGAGCATTATCGTACCGCGGTGCCGCATATCTACGCGGCGGGCGACGTCATCGGATTTCCGGCGCTGGCTTCGACGTCGATGGAACAAGGCCGCGTCGCCATCTGCCATGCTTTCGATTTCAAATACAAGCAGCGCGTCGCCTCGATGCTGCCGATGGGAATTTATACGATCCCGGAGATTTCCGCGGCGGGCGAGACGGAAGAATCCTGCAGAGAGAAGGAGATCGATTATTGTGTGGGACGAGCCCTCTATGCCAACAATGCCCGCGGCCACATCATCGGCGACACAGCGGGAATGCTGAAGCTCATCTTCGCGCGCGCCGACAAGAAACTGCTGGGGGTGAGCATTATCGGCGAGAGCGCCACCGAGCTGATCCACATTGGAATGATGGTCCTTGACCACAACCAGACTATTGATGAGTTTATCGAGCAGGTTTTCAATTATCCGACGCTCAGCGAGACTTATAAGTACGCGGCTTATGAGGGACTGGGCAACCTGACGGGCCACAAAGTGCGCGAAGGATAGGTCTGACCCCCTGCCTCTAGCAATGACCGTAACGACGTGCCGCCCGTGATGACCCATTGGATGACGCCTGGTGACCAAGAAAAATCGAACGCACCGTAAATACTATCAAGGCTGTGTCGCATCTCCCGTGTGATGGTCGGTGATCTGGAAATTCAAGAAGTCGTGGACGGCGTTCAGGGCATCGTGATTCGTTGTCGTGATGCGGACTCTTCCACCAGTCGGCAACTCCTCAAAGGCGTACGTGATGTCAGGCCGCCTGTCCTTCATCTCCGTCACTCCCGGCGGAACCTCGCTGTGGACAAACATCGGAATTGAGAAGTCGCCATTCGAGAACATCGCTGTGATGTGCTTCAGGTGCATCCGAATCGCCTGCAAGTCGTCAGTGTCCTGGGGGTCATTGACCGTCACTTCAATCGCTCCTCCATCCGGTGAAAGACGGAAATGATGTGTCGTCTTGTCGTACGGGAAGCCCATTGCTTCGTCCCCGTGCTTTTCCACATCCGCTTGATGCTGCTTGTGCATGGGGCATGATTGCTTATCTTGAGCAGATATTTGTAATCCGCAAAGTAGGAACACAGCAATGATAATTTTCACGTTTTCCTCCGGCGAAATTGCATCGCCTTTCGATTGGAACCTTCGGCCGCGCCAGTCAGCGAGTGCAGTAGGTTAGATCTCTGTCCGGGACTGGCTTGGCGCATTCGATTTTCCCAGTCAGACAAAACTTGCTTCAGATACCGTTCCGTGCGTTTCAAAGCCGCGATGTCAGCAGCGACCCCTTTGAGTTTTTCCTTTGCCAGTTTGTACACCCGTTGACATGGAGCACCACCGGCATCTCGAGCTTTCAGAACCTCAGCAAGTTCTGAGAGAGAAAATCCGATACGGAGTGCCCTTTGCACGACAAGCACTCGTTCGACCGCACTTTCGGGATATAGCCTGTAACCAGACTCCGTTCGCGAAGCTTTCGGGAGAAGGCCGATCTTTTCATAGTGCCGAATTGTATCGGGGCTCACTCCCGTCGCTTTCGCGACCCCACCGGAACCAAGAGCCTTGGCGACGTCCACTTGAGAAGTATCCACCCTCGAATGCATTCCAGAGTCAAGCATTTTTCATGGCCTTCCACCTGGCAGCTGAGTGCTACGCCTATTCTTTCCCCTCTGAAATGCTAAGATTTCCGGAATGCCATCGCGCGGCAAACTGAAACGAATCACGCATGCGGCGGGGAAGACGATTCGCGGACGCAAGAGCGAGCCGCACACTGCTGCGGAATTGGTCATTATTACCGGCATGAGCGGGTCGGGGAAGGCTTCCGCGCTGAAGGCCTTTGAAGATCTTGGCTACTACTGCGTGGACAACCTACCGGTGGAACTGATTCCGCGTTTTGCCGAGCTGGCGTTGCAGTCGGGAGAGATTCCACGCACGGCGCTAGTGGTGGATGTGCGCGAGGGCTCGCAACTGGAGAAGCTGCCGGCGATTCTGAAGTCGGTGAAGCGGACGATCCCGACGCAGGTGATTTATCTGGAAGCGAGCGATGCCGCGTTGCTGCGGCGCTTCAGCGAGACGCGGCGGCCGCATCCGCTGGGAACGGGCACGACGGTACGGGCGTCGCTGGGGACTGAGCGGCGTCATCTGCGGACGATTCGCAAGCTTGCCGACCTGGTCATTGACACCTCCAAATTCAATGTTCACGAGCTGCGGGCGCACTTGACCGACCGCTTTAAACAGCACTCTGGAACCCAGCAGACACTTCTGGTTTCGGTCGTGAGCTTCGGATACAAACACGGATTGCCAGATGATGCCGACCTGGTGTTCGATGTGCGCTTTCTGCCGAATCCGCATTTCGTGCCGGAGTTTCGCGGGCTCACGGGCCGCCATCCCCGGGTCGCAAAATACATTCGGTCGTTTCCGCAGACGCAGGAGTTCATTAACCGCATTTCGGCGTTGCTGGTTTATCTGCTGCCGCACTATATCCGCGAGGGAAAGAGCTACCTGACCATTGGTTTCGGGTGCACGGGCGGGCAGCATCGCTCGGTGATGATTGCCGAGGATGTCAACAAACGACTGCGGAAGGCGGGATACAAAGTGAAGGTCGTGCATCGGGATAGCCCGAAGTAAGTGCCTGGCGCCCCGGACCACCCGCATTCGGAGACGCGGCTGGCCGCGTCTCTACAGCGAATCACATGTAGAATTGGCAATACCACGCATGGCAACCTCCATAGTAGCGGACCCTAAGAGTGCGGGAACGCCGGCGCACCCGCGACCGACCCATCCTGTTACCCGGCTGCTGCATTACGTTCTGCCTTACTGGTGGCCGCTTCTGGCTTCGGTGACGCTGATGGCGCTGGTGGGGCTGCTGGATGCAGGGCGGGTTCTGCTGATCGGGCCGATTTTTGACCGTGTGTTGAATCCCGGCTCGCAGACGAAAGCCATTCAGCTCTTCAGGCTGCCGGGCAGCGATCGTTTTCTGAACCTCCAACAACTGGTCCCGTCGCATTTTCAGAATCCGTGGACGGTGGTCGCTTTTGCGCTAGTGGCCGCGACGGTGTTGAAGGGGATCTTCGACTACGCCGGAACGTACCTCGTAAACTACGCGGGGTTTGGGATGATCACCGACCTGCGCGACGATTTGTATAACGCTATCCTGCGAAGTTCGGCTGCATTCTTCACGAAACACACTACGGGCACGCTGCTTTCGACCATGGTGAGCGATGTTGAGAAAGTGCAGTTTGCGATGTCTTCCATACTGGCGGAATTTCTGCAGCAGTTTTTTACCTTCGTGTTTACCGCCGCGGTGGTGGTTCTGCTGGGAGGCAAGCTGGCCTGGGTGCTGCTGCTGTTCGTTCCGGTGATTTTGTATTCATCGCGAAAAATCGGCCGGCAAGTGCGCAGCAAGACGCGCGGAGGACAGGACAAGCTGGCCGAGATCCAGAACATTCTGCACGAGACCATTACGGGGAATCGTATCGTCAAAGCGTTCGGCATGGAGAACTGGGAAGTGGCGCGCTTTCGCTCGGCCGCGCGGCGGCTGTTCCGGGCGAATCTTCGCGTGGTGGCGGCGTTTGCGATCAGCTCGCCGCTGATGGATATTTTGGGCTCGATTGCCATCGCCCTGCTGCTGCTGATGGGCCGCGACCAGATCAACAAGCATGTTTTTACGGCGGGAACTTTTCTGGCTTTTATTGTGGCCGTGTTCAAGCTCTACGACCCGGTGCGCAAGTTCGCGCTTTTCAATAACAATTTTCAGCAGGCGGTGGGCGCCTCATCGGAAATTTTCCGCTTCATGGACATCGAAGACGAAGTGCGAGAGAAACCGAGAGCGAAGCGGATGGGGAAGTTCGCGCGCGCGATCCGCTTTGAGGAGGTGTCTTTTTCTTACGAAAATGCCGAGGATTCGCCGGTCGTGCTGCATGACATCAATCTTGAGGTGAAGGCGGGCGAAGTGGTGGCCGTAGTGGGCTCGAGCGGGGCGGGCAAAAGCACGTTGGTGCATCTGATCCCGCGGTTCTTTGACGTCAGCAGCGGGCGAATTCTGGTTGACGATGCCGATGTGCGCGACGTGACTCTAGAGTCTTTGCGGTCACAGATTGGGATTGTCACGCAGGACACGGTGCTGTTCAACGACACGGTGAGAAACAATATCGCCTACGGGCAGCCGCATGTGTCGCAGAAGCGGGTGGAGGATGCAGCGCGGGCGGCGCGAGCACACGAATTCATTCGCGGACTTCCCGAAGGCTACGGCACCATGATCGGGGAGCGCGGGGTGCGGCTTTCGGGCGGAGAACGGCAGCGCATCGCGATTGCGCGTGCGATCCTGAAGAACGCTCCGATTCTGATTCTGGACGAGGCGACGTCGGCGCTCGACAGCGAATCCGAGTCGCTGGTGCAATCGGCCCTGCAAAATCTCATAACCGGTCGTACCGTGTTCGTAATTGCGCACCGGCTCTCGACGGTGCGGCGCGCGGATCGCATTATGGTCCTCGAAAACGGCACGATCGGCGACATTGGCGCGCATGAAGAATTGATGCAAAAATTGGGAACGTACCGTCGGCTGTACGAATTACAGTTTGCGGAAGCGGACGCTCCCAGGGCCGTCCCTACGTGATTCGAGACCAACTCTTATGACACTTCGGTCCATGACCGGATTCGCGCAGATCAAAGGCCAGGTTAATCCGCATCTGGCATTTTCCCTGGCACTGAAATCGGTGAACCATCGTTTTCTCGATCTTCACTTCCGACTGCCGAGCGATACCGACGGGTTGGAGATGAAGCTGCGCCGGATTCTGAAAGAGAAGATGGCTCGCGGCCATGTGGAAGTGACCCTGAACCTGGATCGCTCGGGCACGAACGGGGTTGCGCTCAACCGGCAATTAATCGCCGGGTACGTACAGGCCTTTCGCACGGCCGCGGATGAATTCGGGGTTGAGGGTGAGCCCGACCTGAATGTGGTTCTGCGCATGCCGGGCGCGATGGATGCGGGAGCCGAAAGAGCGGGAGACGAACTGGAGACTGCGGTGATGGCGCGAGTGGAAGATGCGCTTTCCCATTTGAATCAGATGCGCGAAGAAGAAGGCCGCAGCATCGGCACGGAGTTGCGCGCCCGCATGGCGAATCTGGAAAAAGCGGCTGCGGGAGTGGAAACCCATCGCAGCAACATTCTGCGGAACTACTCCGAACGGCTGCAGTCGCGCATGACGGAAGTACTTGGCGCGCAGGTGGACAAAGAACGTATTCTTCAGGAAGTGGCGGTGCTCGTCGATCGCAGCGACATCCAGGAAGAACTGGTCCGTCTGAATGCGCATGTGAAGCAATTCTTCGGCCTGCTCGACCAGGGTGGCGAAGTAGGCAAAAAGATGGACTTCCTGCTGCAGGAGATGAACCGCGAGGCCAACACAATGCTTTCGAAGACTTCGGGCCTTGCGGGCGAAGCGCTGAAGGTTACCGAGATGGGGTTGCTGATGAAATCGGAGATCGAAAAATCACGCGAGCAGGTGCAGAATCTGGAATGAGCCTTTTTAGATGAGCATTGTTTACATCGTTTCGGCGCCGTCTGGTTCGGGGAAATCCACGCTGGTGGCCGAACTGCTCAGGATGGTTCCGAGCCTGGATTTTTCGATCTCGTACACGACTCGGCCGCCGCGCGGTCCGGAGCAGAACCGCAAGGAATATTTCTTTGTGTCGCGGGAAGAATTCAGGGCCATGATCGACGCCGATGAGTTTCTGGAGTATGCCGATGTCTTCGGAAACTATTACGGCACCGCACGTCGGTTTCTGCGCGACGCGGAAGGGCGCGGCCATGACCTGCTGCTTGATATCGATGTGCAGGGAGCGAGTCAGATTATGCGGCGAATTCCGGACGCGGTGAGCATTTTTATTCTACCGCCCGATTGGGAGACTCTGGAACGACGGCTGCGGAGCCGCGGCCTGGATCCGGAGCCGGTGATCCGTCGCCGGTTGGACACGGCCCGGCGAGAGATTGAGAATTACACGAAATACGACTATATATTAGTAAACAACGTGCTTGAGCAATCCGCCGGTCAACTGGAAGACATCGTACTATCGGAGCGATTGCGGCGAAGCAGAGTTGAGCTTTCAGAGGAAGACATGCGGCGCGTGGAAGTTGCACAAGCGTGCCGCCTGGATCGGGCGCGCGAGCGGGTGCGGCCGATCTTGGATTCGTTCAGACCGCAGGTTGTAAAAGGTACGTGATTTTTCTCGGGGGAGAAAATTATGAAGTTGGTAGAAGGTTTTGACAGTAACTACCGTTATATTCTCGTAGCGGCGCGGCGGGCACGGCAACTGCAAGGCGGCGCTCCACCGGTGATCGATACCGGATCGCGCAAACCCTGCCGCATCGCGCAGGACGAAATCAAAGCGGGCAAGGTGAAATGGCTGATTCCGGAGATTCCGAAATTGCCGACGGTAGCCGTCAGCGAGTCGCTGGACAAGGTGTTTCTCGAAGACGCATAGGCCTTCACAGGGGTCGATCAGTAATAATTCCTGGATTACAGCCGCTGTCTTCCTCCTATGAAAATTGCGCTGGGTGTGTCCGGTGGAATTGCGGCTTATAAGGCGGCGGAAATCGTGCGCCTGCTGCAAGACCGCGGCATTCGCGTGCAGGTCGTGATGACGGCTGCCGCGCAGGAATTCGTTCGGCCTCTCACCTTTGCCGCGCTTTCCGGAGAAAAAGTCATCACCGGCATGTTCGGATCCGACTCCGGATCTGGCGACGCGCAGGCGAACGTCGAGTCGGCGATCGAGCACATTGCGGTTGCGCAATCGATCGATGCGCTGCTGGTGGCGCCGGCCACTGCGGATGTGCTGGCGCGTTTTGCGCAGGGAATTGCCAACGACTTTCTGAGTACTCTCTACCTCGCGACCACTGCTCCGGTGGTGGTGGCTCCGGCGATGAACGTCAACATGTGGAATCATGTGGCGACGCAGGCAAATCTGGAAATCCTGCGGAAGCGCGGCGTGCGCATCGTGGAACCGGGCGAGGGCTATCTCGCGTGCGGGATGACGGGCGCGGGACGATTGGCGGAGAACGAAACCATCGTGGCGGCGATGATGGAAGCGCTTGGCGCGGCGCAGGATCTGGCCGGCGAAACGATGCTGGTAACGGCGGGGCCAACGCGCGAGAAAGTCGACCCGGTGCGCTATTTGACGAACCGGTCGAGCGGTCGGATGGGCTACGCGATTGCCGAGGCGGCGCTGCGTCGCGGAGCACGAGTGCTGCTGGTGAGCGGGCCGACGGCAATTGCCGCTCCGGGTGCGGCGGAACTGACGCCGGTGGAGACAGCGGAAGAGATGCTGGCGGCGGTTTTGAAATTGCTGCCCCTGAGTACCGTGGTGATCAAGACGGCAGCCGTCGCGGACTTTCGGCCGAAAGCAGCAGCAGCGCAGAAGATCAAACGCAAGGGCGAGATGTCGCTGGAACTGGAGCCGACTGTGGATATCCTGGCCGAGGTGGCGCGGCGAAAGACGTCCCAGATCATAGTCGGGTTCGCGGCTGAGACTGAAAACGTTCTGGAAAACGCGCGCAAGAAACTGGCGTCGAAGTCGCTCGACGCGATCGTAGTGAATGACGTTTCTCGCGCGGGCATTGGTTTTGATTCCGACCGCAACGCAGTCACAATCATCTCTCACGGCGAAGTGGTCGAGGTTCCTGAAACCTCGAAATGGGAAGTGGCGCACCGCGTACTCGACCAGGTAGTGAAACTGCGCAGACGCAGCGGCGTGACGGTCCGCTAAATAAACCCGCCACGGAGACACGGAGAAACGCCAAATCCTTTTCTTTGGGTTTCTTTTATGGCTTTGTGT
>JBAVAA010000066.1:0-15006 GCA_049585515.1 Terriglobales bacterium
CAATTGCAGTTAATGAATAGAGTATTTTTTTCATGGCGATCTCGATTGCGTTCTAACTCTTTTTGTTAAACAAGCTGTTGCACTTCCTACCGCGGAGGTGCCTTCTCCGCGGGATGGAACTCCAGATCCTGATAATCGAAGCTGAAGTCGGTCAATGGAGAAACGGGCTGCATTTTCATCCGCTCAATCGATCCGTCCGGACGCAGCGAGAACGTCACAAAAGCATCAGCGATAATGCGGTCACGCCAGTGGGTTCGGAAAGTGTCGTACTGCCACGGTTCGAGTTCTCCGACCATTGCAGGGGTGTGGTCAAAGCTGAGCACCAGATGGCCATTTTCCATGCGGATGGTGGACGTGCCATACCAGGCATCCTCATAGGTGCCGGCATATTTCTCCAACGGCAAGGAAGGGTGCGAACTGGTGTTGCGATCTTTGTTCTGCTGTTGTTCCGTGTCGGCGCCGCTTTTTTCCCTGAGGTCACTCACGTTCTTGAAAGCGGCGACCCAATCGGTAGGCGGAACCTGGAAGTAATAATCGAGAATATTGAAGAGGATTGACTCGAACGCGCCACCCTCCTCCGCATTAGTCAGGATGACGACGCCGAGCTTTTCTTCCGGCACCAACATTACGCGTGAGGTAAGGCCGGAGACTCCACCGCTGTGCGAAACCAGCTTACGGCCTTTATAGTCTCGGACTCCCCAGCCGAGGGCATAGTCCGCAAAGTTGGCTTTGAGAGCGCTCAGAGCGGGCGGGAGACCGGGAGTCGGAAGAATGGTTTGCGGCGACCACATCTCGCGCGATTGGGCTTCGCTGAACAATCGTTTGTCGCTGTCCGGCAGTCTTCCTCGATTGAGTTGCAGCTGCAGCCATTTCGCCATGTCAACTGCGGATGAATTGATGGAGCCAGCCGGTCCGACATTGTCGATGTTTACAAACGGAATCGATTTCAGTTTTCCATCTACCCGGGAGTGAGGATATGCGATGTTGTCTCCGGGCTTAAATGCGCTGTTGCTCACGTTCGAGGCCGTCATACCAAGAGGAGAAAAGATGCGCTGGCGGACAAAATCGTCCCAGGAAGTGCCAGTAACCGACGGAATGATCTGCCCAGCTGTCATGTACAGGAGGTTATCGTAGGCAAAAACACTGCGGAAACTCGATGCCGGTTTCATGTAGCGTAACTGGTGAATGATCTCGTTGCGCGTATAAGTACTATGCGGCCAGAACAGTAAATCGCCTTCCCCAAGACCCATTCCACTGCGATGAGTCAGCAGGTCGCGGATGGTCATTTCGTGCGAGACGTAGGGGTCGTACATCTGGAACTCGGGCATGCGCGTGTAGACGCGATCATCCCATGCGATCTTGCCCTCATCGACCAGTATCGCGAGGCATGCCGCGGTGAAGGCCTTGCTGTTCGAGCCAATCGCGAACAGCGTATTTTCATCGACGGGAGCCGCTTCGCCCAGCTTGCGCACGCCGTAGCCTTTCGCCACGACGACATTTCCATCTTTCACAATGGCGATGGAAAGCCCCGGCACCTCAAATGCCTTCATGGATGCGGCAACCCAGGCATCGAGTTCGGCGGGAGGCTTTAGTGAAGGCGACACCGATTGTGCGAAGGCCGTGACTGCGGCCAAAACAATTAGCGCGAGCACGGTCTTATCAGCTGATTTCATGGATACTGCTCTAGTAGTTCCCAATCCAATGCACCAGGTTCCAATGAATGACGAACCAGGAGAATCCAACAGCCGCGACCGCGAGCATTATGTCCCCGGCCTTGCTCCATGGACCGCGCTCCGCATACCGCCAGGATTCCAGGGCATTCCAGAGCACGATCAGAGTTCCGAGCACGCCCACCCAGCCGACGAGCTGGAGAAGATGAAACCAGATATCCATCTTCGAGGTAAAGATTGAAATGTCTTTCTCGCCATACATCACGATTGCAACAAAGGTAAGGACGAAAACTATGTCGAGCGCGCAGACGATGCGGACCAAAGTCCGCAATCTTCCCAGCGTTGGGCTCACCTTCAAAGTTTGCCGATAGTGTCGCCGGATGAAATACCCTGTCGGCCACAGCAAAAGTGTAAGAAGAAACAAGCCCAGCGCTCCGCCGAGGACGATCATGTTGAATGTACTTGCCTGGTACCAGTAGGCACGTTGGCTGACCATGAAAGGCCAATCGATCACCGCGATGAGCCGCCCGGAGGCATCGCGCTTGAAGCCGAGGAGGTCCTGCCCATCGACATTGCGGAACAGGAGCGGGCCAATCTCCTTGAAGTGTTTCGGCTTCCCGTTTAGATTTTTCAACTCATCGCAAATGATGATGTGGTCGGGGCCGCGGGATATCTTCATCTGCCCGAGAGGCGTAAGAACCGCCAGAAAGCTCGATTCAAAACGGCGGCTGCTGATGTAACTCCCCGAGACTGTTTTCGCATCCTCATCCGCATTGGCAACGGCAACTCCCGCAGGAGGAGTGTATGGGTAATAGCGGTCCAGGAACGCATGCCAAAGCGCCTCGCGCGGGCTGATTTCTCCCTTGCCTGCGCTGTTATAGGAAACAAAAAAGCCGACCCCCGTGTCGGGAATCAGGTGCAAATCGGTGTGAAAGAATTCCGTGTCTCCGGCGTGGCCAATGATGCGGTGCCCGTTGCGCGTCTCTTCATAAAACCCGAGCGCCATAGCGTGCATCTGCGGCAGGTTTTCAAACTGGCGGGCATGCATCTTTCGCGCCGTCTCCGGTTTCAGAATTTCAGTGTTGTCATACCTGCCGTCCTGCAAGTGCGCAATCATGAAGTGGGAAAGATCCATCGCCGTCATCGACGAACTGCCCGCCGGCCATGGCTGCACGAGTTCGAAAGGTTTCGAGGGCTCGGAAGCTACCGTGTAACCGCTCGACATTAACGGTTTCAGATTGTCGGGCAGGGGCTGGCGAAACGTTGAGTGCTGCATTCCCAGCGGATTAAAGATGTGGTGTTCGATATAGTCGTCGAACGACTCCCCTGAAACGCGCTGTACGATATAGCCCGCAACGGTGGTGGCATAGTTCGAGTACGCGGGCGTAACTCCGGGCGGGAAAATGCGTTCCGGCATGTGTTCGATCAGATATTCGCGCAGAGGCTTCAGATCGCTCGGCGTCGGCACCCACAACGATTTGATCGTTTCCTCGAAACCCGCGGTGTGCGTCATGATATTCCGCAGCGTGATCGGCTGCGGGTAGGTTGCCGGTATCTTGAAGTCGAGATAGTCATTCACATCGCGGTCGAGATCTAGCTTGCCTGCTTCGACCAGTTGCATGACCGCGGTCCAGGTAAAGAGCTTGGACGTTGAACCAGGGCGAAACAGCGTGCCATCCGGAGTTACCGGAATCTTCTTCGCAACGTCGGCGTAACCGTATCCTTTCGCAAACAGGACCTTGCCGTCTTTGACAACGAGGACGACAGAGCCGGCAATGTCTTCGCGCCCGAGTTGCAGGGGCATGATGCCGTCGATAAACGCGCCGACATCGGCGGCGGTCATTTCATGGGCGTTATCTGGCTGAGATGGGACCGCAGGCGTTGAGATTGAGACCGGCGCAGAAGAAACTGTTTGTTTTGATGGCTGAGTCTTAGGGCCGGTGGCCTGGGCGGCCACTCCAACACACAGAGAAAACGCAAGAACCAAGGCACAAAGTGCGGTCAGATATCGCGTACCCTCATTACGATCAACTGCCATCAACTTCAGAGACATAGTTTTCTCCCCCAGGAATCTTCTCATCGAACCTAAAAACTTAGCTTCAAAGCAAACTGCACAATTCGCGGGTTCGAGAGTGTACTGGTAATGTGTCCAAAACTTGGACCATCGGAAACCGTATTGTCAGGATCTTGAAAGTTCACCTGGTTGAAGACGTTGAACAATTCCGAGCGGAACTCCAGGTTCGTGCGCTCCCACAGTGGGAACATCTTGATCACGGAAAGATCGGTGTTCGCCTGCCCTGGGCCGTGCAGAATTCCCATACGGCTGTTGCCGAAAGCAGTCGCCATTCCATCATCTCCGATAACCGGATAGGGAGCAATGCACGACTGGTTGATCCAGTTGTTGAGTCTCGCGGTGGTTGAACCGCTGGTGCTCAGACGGCAGCCGGGAACAAGTTCCGCGAAATCCTGAACGATGCCGTATGCGTTGGTGGCCGAGTTATTGAGAACGGGAAGCAGGTGCCCAGACTGGACGGTACTCACTACTGCCAGCTTCCAGCCTCGAAGCATTTGTCCCACCACGGCATGACTGTACTTGGGGCTGGGGAACTCGTAAACCGCGCTCAGCACGAAGCGGTGTGGCCGGACAAACTCATCGGGACCATAGTCAGTCCGCGGATTGTTGTTATCGCCCACTAATATTCCTCCATTTGGCTGGATGGTGCTGCCAAGAACGTTGGCGAGATCGCGAGCGAATGTGTATGACGCGAGAAACTGCAACCCGTGGCTGAACCGCTTGCTCAAACTGGCTTGCAAGGAGTTGTACCACGCATAGCCGTTCGATTGAATGTCGTACATCCCGCTGGACGAAAACCCTTGATACTTCACTCTAAGTGGGACATTCATCACCGTGTTGGTGGTTTCTCCGCGGATAGGATCGGCCGCGCTGGCGAGAGAAGCTTCATTGATGTCGCGAAAGACGAGCATGTGGGTGCCGCGCATTCCCGCATAACCAACCTCCAATACCAAATCCCTGGCAAGCTGGGTTTGCAGATTCAGGCTGTATCTTTGAAACACCGGCGGCCGAAGATTGGGATCGATAATAATCGGTGAAAGAGGGGGAGCGGTCGGGCTATATGGAATAAATTGCGGGAAAGAACCGGGGTCGGCGGGAAATGGATCGGCGAAACTATTCGCCAGGACCGGTTCGACCGTGCGGAGCAAGCCGAAGGGCTGGTTCGCGACCTGTTGCAGGTAGGGCTGGCCCGTTGCGCGCTGATGGTAGACTCCGTAGCCGCCGCGGAGAACGAGCCTGTCGGTTCCGGGCAAGCTCCATGCAAAGCCGATGCGCGGGTTGATTGTATTCTGCCCAACGCCTTTGATCCCCAGATCGTTGCCGCTACTAGTTACACCTGCGGGCCGTGTCCCGGGAAAATTATCGGAGACCACGATCCCATCCAGAGTGCCGCCTGGCGGTGGGTTGGGATCAATCAACGCGGGATCCATGCTTGCATTCCGTCCATTGATCTCTCCGAAATCACCAAGCCGCTCGAAGCGGAAGCCGAGATTCAGGGTGAGACGGGATGTCACCTTGAAATCATCCTGGGCAAAGAAACTACCATCCCACACGCGCCAATTGCGGGACGTAACCCCGGCAAGATCGAGGGTTTCAAATGGATTGTATGGCGCCTGGCCCAGCAGCAGGCCTGGATAGTTCAGAAAAATTGCGTAGCCTCCATATTTGAATCCCGATAAGTTGTCCTGAGCATAGGTCGCTCCACCGCCAAAGCGGAAAGAGTGTCGCCCGTGAGTCCATGACAAGGTGTCCTGAAACACAAATGTACCTTCCCCTACAGTTACCGTTTGCCCATTGCCGCCAACAGAGAGTCCTCCAAACACCGCGATCACGGGTCGCGCGTTGTCAAAATCGGGAACGCTGCTGCTGATATCCGAATAGCTGAATGGAAAGCTTTGAGCGGTACCCGCATGAGTGTGGTGGAAACCAACCTCCGCCTGATTCACCAGATGGCTGGTGAAAAGGTAAGTGTGAGTTAGAGAAAAGTTGCGGAAGTTCTGCGGGGCCGAGACTGGCGAGCCGGGGAGGCTGCCGGAAAATGTAAAAATCGAAGGGAGGGTATCAGTAGCATCGCTGTTGGCAAAGAAAAAGCGTCCCTGAAAACTGCTCTTCGCATTCTGCACCCAGTCGAGATTGGTCATGAACTGGTCTTCATGATAGGGGCAGGCAGAGCTGAACGCAGAAAAACCCTCGGGCAAACCGGTCGCCGGATCTGTGATGATAGTTTGAGGATTGGGAATCAGATACTGACCATTCGGCAACTTAATATTAAACAAAGCCATACCTTGCGCACTTACGTTGCTGGCAGTTACCGGCCGGCCCAGCGGGTCGAGGCCCCCAAATGCAGTGGTCGGGCCGACGGCCGCCGCTAATCCAGCCGCCGAGCGGTCGTCGGTCAATACCGGCAAAATCGCACTGCTCGAACAACTCGGATCGATGCCGTTTTGCTGCCGCGTTCCCTGATAGGACGTGAAGAACAGCAGCTTGTCTTTCTTAATCGGACCGCCAAGCGTGAAACCGAACTGATTCTGGCGCAGAATCCCGCGCGGTTCGCCGGTCTGGTTTCTGAAGAAGGTGTTGGCGTTCAAATCTTCGTTGCGGAGGAACTCCCACACATTGCCGTGCCAGTTATTCGTCCCGCCCTTCGTGGCGACATCCACATTGCCCCCGGCATCGCGCCCGTAGGAGGCGTCGTACTGGCTGGTTTGCACCTTGAATTCCTGAATCGTGTCCGGATTGGGAACCGCCACCCCTCCACTGAAGTGCCCGCTACCCGCCAGATCGTTTATTTCCACACCATTCATTTGAAAATTGTTGTCCTGATATGCCGACCCGTTCGCTGAGATATTGGCGTCTACGCCGCCACGGCCGATCGCGCCTGCGTCGAAGATTTCGGCGGATACTCCAGTTGAAAGACCAAGGATTTGCGTGTAGTTTCGCGTTACCAGCGGGAGGCTGGACACCTCTTGTTGATCCACCACCTCTCCCAGCGCGCTCGATTCAGTGTTCAATAGCTCCTGCCGCTCAGTCACCTTGACCACTTCGGTCGGAACGCCGACGACGAGCTGAACATTGACCGTAGCGGTCTCCGTGATGTGAACGATGATGTTGTCGCTCGCCGAGAGCTTAAATCCGTTCTTGGATATTTCCACACGATACGTTCCTGCCTTCAGCAGTGGAACAAGGTAAGCACCGCCGCTTGACGAAACTGCGGCGCGAGTCTCACCCGTCGTCATGTTGATGGCTTTAACGGCCGCGTCGACGACCACCGCGCCTTTGGGATCGGTGATTACGCCGGAGATTGCGCCCGTGTCGGCGGTCTGCGCAAGGGTTACGGTGACGAAGCTCGAGAGAATTACGAGCAGAGTGAGCCCAGAGAGCAGAATCCGTCTGAGAGTCGCACGCGCAAGAGTTCCCCCGAGCTTGTCTCCGCGGGTTTTCGAAAGCCTGGCGCCTTCAGTCTGCAGTCTCTCAATTCCACCTACCAGCTTGTTCATAGAGGTTCTCCTTGTTCAGCTTTTGCGTTCAGCGTCCGCTTGGGCGAACTACGCTATCCATGACTGTTCTTTTTCGGTTGATTGCAGCTTCCCTCGTCATTTTCGGGTGAATACCAGCGGGTTCCGGATCCGAACTCCTGCTCCTTCCGGCGCAGTACCTGCAACGACCGCCGAGGATGAATGTGAGCGCACGCAACCAGCAGCGCGTTCATCGCCGCCAGAGGGGCCACATACGAACCGTGAAAAGAAGGATGGGCGATAGAGGTAATCCAGAACGAATCGGCGAAGCGGGCAATCGGAGAGGCTTCGTTATCGGTAATACCGAAGGTCGGGACTTTGCGCGCGTGGGCGTAGAGCATTGAATCGACCGTGGCCCTCAGACAGCGGCCAAAGCTGATAGCGATGAACAAATCTTTCGGCCCCAGAAGGCCCACGCTCTGTTGCAGGTTTCCTGTCGAGCCTTCCGGAGCGGTAGCGTCGTGCCCGAGTGAAACCAGACCATAAGCCAACAGACGGGAAAGGGATGCGGCGAAGTCGACGCCGACGATCATGATCCGGCGGCCGCTAAGAATACGCTTCGCCAAATCGATAACCTGATTGGGTCGCAGGCTGGCGCGCATTGCTTCCAGGTTCCGCGACTCCGTCTCCAGACTGTGAGTGACACGATCTGCAAGGCCCCGCCGCTCGCGGGTAGCGGTCTTCATCACGCTGTAAGGAGTTATGCGGCTTACAAAATGAGAGCGCAGATCGGCAAGAAAGTTGGCGTAGCGCTTGTATCCGAGCGCCTGAATGGTACGAACGATGGTGGCAGTATCCACCTTGTAGCGCTTGGCCAGATCGCGCGACGAAAGAAAATAGGCATCCTGAGAGTTCTCCAGAATCTCGCGCAGCAAACGGCGGCGGCTGAAATTGAGTTTGGATTCGGAGCGGGCGATTGCACTCTCAAGGGCGGTCATCGCTAGCAACTGCTCGCGCCCGTTCCCGTCAAGGCTGCTTGCAAAGCGACCGCCGGTAATCTGTTCGTCGACTTCCACTTGAAATTCCGCGTGCGTCGGGAGTCCGTTGGGGGACCCGCCAAACGTTGGCTTGTACTGATACACCATCTGTTGCATGATGTCAATCATTACCATCAAATGTTGCATCGGGCTTCGGGGCATGGTATACAACACTCCGCCCGGTTAGCGGCACAACAGGCACACGGATGTCGAGACGCTCATGGCGAAGATAACCGGCATAACCAGTCCGCGGTTAGCGGAGGCACCCGGTCCTGCAAAGGGTCAGCTTCGCCGTGTGCTGGGATTTTGGGACCTTGTTCTGCTGATTGTCGGAACCGTGATCGGATCGGGAATCTTTCTGGTTCCAGGCGCTGTGCTGCGACCGGTCGGTAATTCCGTTCCACTTGCAATTGCGGTATGGCTCACGGGCGGCGTGTTGTCGCTGCTAGGCGCGCTGACTTATGGCGAGCTGAGCGCCATGAAGCCACAGGCAGGCGGTCTTTATATTTATATCCGCGATTGTTTCGGGCCCTTCCCGGCATTCTTATTTGGGTGGACGCTGTTCTTCGTGATCAGTGCCGGCTCTGTCGCCACTCTGGCAGTCGCTTTCAGCGCCTACTTTTCCGAGTTTGTTCCATTGACACCTTGGATGGCCAAAGCACTATCTGCTTTTATGATTGGGGTCATCGCAATCGTGAATGTGCGGGGTACGCGTGGGAGCGCGGACCTGCAGAATGTGATGACGGCAATAAAAATCTTTGCCATTGTCATGATGGCGTCGGCGTTGCTGTGGCTGGGAAAAAATGTTGCCGCAGACAATGCGGCTCCTCCGGGTTTCAGTCCCGGCACTTGCGCCTCAGGCTTTGGGATGGCAATGATAAGCGTTCTCTGGGCCTATGAAGGATGGCAGTACGCCACGTTCAGCGCCGGCGAGGCAATCAACCCGCAGCGAAACTTCCCGCTGGCGCTGCTGGTCGGGACGACAGCGCTGATTGCCATCTACCTCTTCGCCAATTTCGGATACCTGGCAGCCCTCGGCTCCGAGGGCGTCTCCCGCTCTGAGCGCGTGGCAGCGAGCGCAGTTTCTGTGGTCATCAGTCCGGCCGCGGCCAAGTTGGTTGCATTGACGATTTTGATTTCCATTTTCAGCGCGGCTAATTCCATCATGCTTACCGCCCCGCGTGTTTATTACGCAATGGCCCGGGATGGAGTGTTTTTCCAGCGCCTTTCGGAAGTTCATCCCCGCTACGGAACTCCAGCGTTTGCGGTCGGTGCAGCCGCTCTATGGGCAGCAATTCTCGCCGCCACCGGAACCTTTGAACAACTTCTGACCTATGTAATCTTTATTGGCTGGATTTTCTATGCGCTTGCTGCTGCCAGCCTCTTCGTGTACCGGAAACGCGACCCTGAAGCAAAGCGACCTTATAGAGTGCCTGGGTATCCCTTGACGCCCGCTCTTTTCATCCTGGCCGCGTTTGCGTTAGTTGCGAACACGATCGTTGCTCAGCCCGCCCGCGCCGCATTGGGAATTGGCATTGTCCTCCTGGGGGCTCCAGCCTATGCGATTTGGCGGCGTCATCCGGAATGTGCGGTATGAAAAAGAGTGGAATGGACGAGGCCAAGCGAACTTGTTTGTTGGAGACGTATGAAGATTGACTCGATTACTTTGCGCGAAATCAAGATGCGGCTGAAGTCTCCATTCGAGACCAGTTTTGGCGTCTTCCTTCACCGCCGAATCTTTCTTGTGGAGGTCAGAACCGACGATGTCAGCGGCTGGGGCGAGGTTACGACCGATGAGCGGCCGTTTTATATTTCTGAGACGACTGACACGGCCTGGCACATCATCTCTGGGTTTATCGCTCCGTTACTGGTGGGCAAGAGCCTGGCTTCCGCCTCTGAGTTTCCAGAGTTGGTGTCCAACATTCGCGGACACGAAATGGCCAAGGCCGGCGTGGAAAACGCGCTTTGGGACGCTGAAGCGCAGCTCAAATGTATTCCACTATCAAAGTTGGTTGGGGGCACGCTGGATGAGATCGCGTGCGGCGTTTCTCTCGGCATCCGCGACACTCCGCAAACCCTGGTCAAGAAGGTGGAAGAAGAACTGCGTAGCGGCTATCGGCGGATCAAGTTGAAAATCAAACCGGGCAAGGATTTGGAATACGTTGCCGCCGTCCGCGAGAAGTTTCCCACGATTCGGCTTTCAGTCGATGCAAACTCGGCTTACCGATTGTCCGATGCTGAACACTTGAAGCGGCTTGATCAGTTCAATCTCCTAATGATGGAGCAGCCTTTGCAATGGGACGAAGTTTACGGCCACGCCAAACTTCAGGCACAAATTCACACTTCGATCTGCCTGGATGAATGTATTCACAATTCGCGAGACGCCGGAACGGCGATCGAACTTGGCGCCTGCCGCATCATCAACATCAAACTCGGCCGCGTTGGCGGATTCACGGAAGCGCGCCGCGTTCATGACGTTTGCCGGGATCACTCGATTCCTGTCTGGTGCGGCGGTATGCTGGAATCGGGGATCGGACGTACACACAACATTGCCATGTCCACGATGCCCGGCTTCACGCTGCCAGGCGATGTTTCCGCGAGCCAGCGCTATTGGGATGAGGACATCATCGAACCCGAAGTAGAAGTTTCGCCTCGTGGCACGATTCGGATTTCTCAAGCCCCCGGGCGAGGTTACGAGATCAAACGCGAGCTCATCGATAGGCTCACCATACGAAAAGACAGTTGGAAGGCCGAGATGGTCGCGCAATCTTAGAACGGCGCAAAATGAATTTTGCGGAGACGAACATGCCATGTGTTGATATCCACACCCTCAACCGTTCACAACAGTTGATCGTAGTGATCGCTCTTTTATGTTTTTCCAGCGCGGCGTGGTCTCAATCGTTCACTTTGGAGCAGGTGCTGAGTTCTCCCTTCCCGACTGAACTCACTGCCGCGACGCAAGCGAATCGGGTGGCATGGGTCTTTGACGCCAGAGGCGAACGCAATGTGTGGGTCGCCGATGGCCCAGGTTTCGAACGAACGGCGAGGCAACTGACACGATATACCGGAGACGATGGCCAGCCCATCGCCAGCCTGCGCCTCACTCCCGACGGCAAGACCGTGGTTTACGTGCGCGGCACCGAACTCAACGAACGTCAGGAAAGCGCCGATCCCACGCACAATTTGCAACAGCCAAAACAGCAAGTATGGTCCAAAGACGTGGAATCGGCCCAGCCGCCGCATCTGCTGGGAGATCTCGGCTGCGAGGAAGAAGGCTGCGAAGATATCGAGATCTCGCCGGACGGCAAGTGGGCAGTGTGGGCTTCGAAGAGAAAGCTTTGGCTCGTCAGCCTCGACGGCAAGCAAGAGGCGAAAGAGGTGGGCTTTATTCGCGGCAACGTGCATGAGCCCAAATGGTCGCCCGATTCAAAGAGTGTGGCTTTCGTCAGCGGCCGCGGCGATCACAGCTTTATCGGAGTCTTCGATATCGGAGGCGAAGCCGTCCTCTACCTGGCGCCGACCGTAGATAAAGACGATCTTCCGCGCTGGTCGCCGGACGGGAAATGGATTGCCTATATAAAGACCGCCGGAACGCAGCAGAAGGTGCCGCTCATCCCCGTCAAGCCCAGGCCGTGGTCGATATGGATTGCCGATGCCACGACCGGACGGGGCCATCAAGTGTGGCACAGCGGCAGCGCGCCACGAGACTCTTTGCCGGAGATAACCGAAGATGTCTCGTTCCACTTCGCCGATGATCGCATTGTTCTTGCCTCGGAACAGGATGGCCGCAATCATCTTTATTCGCTGCCATTGGACTCACCAACCGCCAACCAAAATACTGCGACACCACAGCTACTCACGCCGGGCGAATTCGATGTAGAAGACGTCACACTCAGCAACGACAGGAAATGGATCATCTACTCGTCGAACCAGTACTCGTCCAACAAAGACGACGTGGACCGCCGCCACATCTGGCGGGTTCTGGTTGCTGGCGGCACAGTTCCACAAGCGTTAACCCACGGCGATACCATCGAAGTTTCGCCGGTGATAAGCGCCGACGGCGCAAGCATTCTCTGCTTGGGTTCGAGCGCCAGTACTCCGCTGATGCCATACGAAATCGCGGAGCACGGCCGCCAGATGCTGGCCACCGAGGCGCTGCCGAAAGATTTCCCCAGCGACAAACTGGTCACGCCAAAACCGGTGATCTTCAAGAGTGAAGACGGTCTCACCATTCACGGCCAGCTCTTTCTTCCCAAACATGCGGGCAAGAAGCTTCCGGCGCTGGTGTTTATCCATGGCGGGCCGAACCGACAGATGATGCTGGGCTTCCATTCCCTCGACTACTACCACAATAGCTACGCTGAAAATCAATACCTGGCCAGCCGTGGATACGCTGTGCTCTCCGTGAACTATCGCTTGGGAGTCATGTACGGCCGCGATTTCCGCGAACCGCCCAATACAATCTGGCGAGGCGCCGCTGAATATAAGGACATCGTAGCCGCCGGCAGATTCCTGCAAAGTTTGCCCCAGGTCGACCCCCAACGCATCGGATTGTGGGGTGGATCGTATGGCGGAGTTCTTACCGCGATGGGCCTGGCAAAGAATTCCGATATCTTTAAAGCAGGCGTGGACTTTCACGGAGTCCATGACTGGTCGATATTTCTCACGCAGCGCGCCTACTTTGGGTCTTTGGCGTTGCGGCCGCCCGATGAGGATGCTGCAATGAAGCTGGCGTGGGAGTCTTCGCCTGACGCATATATCGACACCTGGCGCTCGCCCGTGCTGCTCATCCACGGCGACGACGACCGCAACGTTCCCTTCGAACAAACCGTCGACCTGGCACAACGCCTGCGCGAACATCATGTGCCCTTCGAGCAGTTGATTCTGCCCGACGAGATCCACGACTTCCTGCTGTGGAAGACGATCATCCGATCGTACTCCGCAACTGCGGACTTCTTCGATCGCACACTCAAACAAGGGCAACCGATTGGGGAAGGGGCGCTAAGCAAATTCTAGGGAAACTCGATAGCTGCCTCCGGCGCGCTACTGATTTTTCCGAGACGACATTGCCAGCAACTTCCCCCGGGGCCAGCCCAAGATAGTTGCAGGCAGCTTAGCGGCCTCTGTTTTCCGCTAGCGCCTTTTGAATCGCCTTCTCCTTCTCCTCGGAAAGACAGGATAGCCTAGCGCACGCAGATTGACGGTGATCCGGAGCGCCACAAGCAACCTGTTGGGCGGGCGGCTAAAGGTCCGTTTCGTCTGCAGAGCGATCGTGAATTAAGATTCTGTTGACGCCACCATCAGACGGGCTGGCCATAGTTCGGGAGGAACAGGTTGCCATTGAAGCGCGAAGCCGGTTGGTACAAAGACGCGATCTTCTATCAGATCCATGTGCGAACTTTCTTTGACAGTAACGCCGACGGTATCGGCGATTTTCAGGGTCTCGCCCAGAAGCTGGATTATGTGCAAGACCTTGGAGTAAACGCAATCTGGCTGATGCCGTTTTTTCCCTCTCCTTTGCGGGATGACGGTTACGACATCTCCGATTACAAATCGGTTCATCCCAGGTACGGAACTTTGGATGATTTCAAGACATTCCTTTCGGGTGCTCACGACCGTGGTATCCGCGTGATTATCGAATTGGTAGCGAACCACACTTCCGATCAACACCCGTGGTTCCAGGAATCCCGGAGCTCTCAGGACAATCCAAAACGTGACTGGTATGTGTGGAGCGATACCGATACGAGGTATCGTGGAACGCGAATCATCTTCCTCGATACCGAGATGTCGAACTGGGCCTGGGATCCAATTTCCAAGTCCTATTACTGGCATCGTTTCTTCAGTCATCAGCCGGATCTGAATTACGACAACCCCGCGGTGCGCGAAGAGATGTGGAAGATCATGACGTTCTGGCTGGAGCTAGGAGTCGATGGCTTCCGTCTGGATGCTGTCCCTTACCTGATAGAACGGGAAGGGACGTCTTGCGAGAACCTGCCGGAAACTCACGATGTGGTCCGGGAATGGCGCAAGAAAATCGACGATCATTTCCCTGGTACGATGCTGCTGGCGGAAGCCAACCAGTGGCCGGCCGATCTCCGTCCGTACTTTGGCAATGGAGATGAATTCCACATGGCCTTTCACTTCCCCCTGATGCCGCGGATGTTCATGGGTTTGCGGCTGGAAGACCGCAAGCCGATCACGGAAATTCTGCAGCAGACACCGGAGATACCATCCTCGTGTCAGTGGTGCCTCTTCTTGCGC
This sequence comes from Terriglobales bacterium, assembly GCA_049585515.1. Lineage (GTDB taxonomy): Bacteria > Acidobacteriota > Terriglobia > Terriglobales > Acidobacteriaceae > Acidiflorens. The sequence continues at coordinate 14,498 of JBAVAA010000066.1, forward strand.
AACCATGACGAATTGACCCTGGAAATGGTTACCGATATCGAACGCGATTACATGTATGACATCTTCGCCAGCGACAAGGGCATGCGGTTGAATCTGGGCATACGGAGACGGTTGGCTCCGCTGCTCGACAACGATCGACGGCGAATCGAATTAATGAATGGCATGCTCATGTCACTGCCCGGCGCTCCTATCATTTATTACGGGGACGAGATCGGCATGGGAGACAACATCTACCTGGGAGATCGCAACGGAGTGAGAACTCCGATGCAGTGGAGCGGCGGTTGGAACGGAGGTTTTTCTTCGGCTGATCCGGAAAGTCTCTATTCGCCACCCATTCTCAACCCGGTTTATGGTTATCAGGCGGTGAATGTGTTGTCCCAAAAGCGCACCGAGCATTCGCTGCTCTCCTGGATGAAGCACATTATGCGGATCCGCCAGTCAAGTCCGGTATTCGGCTCGGGCGCGATCGAATTTCTGTTCCCGGCGAATCACCGGGTACTGGCCTATAT
>JBAVAA010000067.1:0-7665 GCA_049585515.1 Terriglobales bacterium
CGCAGGAGGCGTTCGAGACCGCGCAGCGTCACCTGAAGAGTTATCGGGGAAAAGTGTCCGCGCTCAGCGGTCAGGAACAACTGGAACTGGAAACGACGGCGTCAGTGTCCATCAACAAGCCGCTTCCACTGCTGGACGAAACCAAGCTCGACGACGCAAGGACCGAGGAAGCGGGCATCGACGAGACGAGGATCGAAGCCAAGGTCGATAAGGCCAGCGCATAATTGCCATTCTTTTCTAGTTGTCATCCCCAGCGAAGCGGGAACTCCACGGAGTGAATTCCCGCGCCCCCTGCCTCGAAGGCAACGCCCCCAGCATCGGCAGCAACGCTCCGTGACAAACGAAGAGCAACGCAAGCCGTTACCTTCGTGTGAATGTGGTCCCTTTTGTCCATCTGCCCTCTTCCGAAACCGTGCTAAACAGTGCCTAGCCACCGCGAAATGCGGAGGCGAATGCAGGAGCCCGGTTTATGTTGAAATATGTTGTAGTGCTGGTCCTATCGCTGACCTTCTTCGCCGCAATTGCAGAATCGCAGCCGACAATGGCGCCCGCGAATACGCCACAGCCTCAGACGCTCACTAAACTCACGGCCGAGCGCGAAGTGATGTATACCAACTCGTCGAGCGACTTCCAGGAGAAATTCGAGCGTGGACAGATGGCTCGGGTCATCGCAGAGCGGCGGGCCCAGTTGCGCCGCGACACCGAGAAACTAGTGGCGCTCACCGCCGAACTCAAGCAGCATGTGGACCAGAGCGGCCCTAACATACTCTCTATGGACGTGATCAAAAAGGCGCAGGAGATCCAAAAACTGGCCAAGAGCGTTCAGGACAAGATGAAGAATGCCTATTGAGAGGCCGACGGCGCAGCGGTTCTCCGAATCGCTTCACAGTTGCGCAGCGTTGGACAGCCGAAGGCGTCCCCACGTTCATTCCGAACTGATTCGCATCCCGTAGAACGACCGGTACACGAAGAAGACCGAGACCGCAAAGAAGCAAATCGCCAGGATGTGAGTCAGGTTTGTGCCCCGATCGCGGGTCAGCGAGACAGCCAATTCGACAGCCAGCAAACCAAACAGCGTCGTAAATTTGATGACCGGATTCATGGCCACCGAGGACGTGTCCTTGAAAGGATCTCCCACCGTGTCGCCGATAACCGTCGCGTCGTGCAACGGCGTTCCCTTCTGCTTGAGTTTGGTTTCGACGATCTTCTTGGCGTTATCCCAGGCAGCGCCGGCATTCGCCATGAAGATTGCCTGGTAGAGACCGAAGATCGCGATTGAGATCAGGTAGCCGATAAAGAAGAACGGCTCCACAAAGGCAAAAGTCAGAGTTGCGAAGAAGACGGCGAGAAAGATGTTGAACATTCCTTTCTGCGCATACTTGGTGCAGATCTCGACTACTTTCTTACTGTCCGAAACCGATGCCTTCTCCGAGCCCTCGAGTTTGATGTTGGCTTTGATGAACTCCACCGCCCGATAGGCACCGGTGGTCACGGCCTGCGTAGATGCCCCCGTGAACCAGTAGATCATCGCGCCGCCTGTAATCAGCCCTAAAAAGAATGGGGCGTGCAGTAATGAAAGCTTTTCGACATTCATGGTCAATCCGTTGGTCAGCGCCATGATGATGGAGAAGATCATGGTGGTCGCGCCCACAACGGCGGTTCCAATCAGCACCGGCTTGGCGGTTGCCTTGAAGGTATTTCCGGCGCCGTCATTCTCTTCCAGCAGGTCTTTAGCGCGGGCAAAGTTCACATCGAGGTTGAAATCCTTCTTGACTTCCGCCTCCACGTTCGGCACCTGCTCGATCAGTGAGAGCTCATAGACAGACTGTGCATTGTCGGTAACCGGACCGTAGGAATCGACCGCGATGGTCACCGGGCCCATCCCGAGAAAGCCGAAAGCAACCAGGCCGAAGGCAAACACCGGCGCCGCAATCATGGTGGCCGCCGTCGCCAGACCCATCTGGCTGAAAAAGTAGGCGATCGACATGAGAGCGACCATCGAAAGGCCCAGCCAATAGCCGGAAAAGTTCCCGGCGACAAAACCAGAGAGGATGCCGAGCGACGCACCGCCTTCCTTTGACGAAGTCACGACTTCGTTCACGTGGCGTGAGTTGACCGAGGTAAAAACCTTTACCAGTTCGGGAATGATCGCGCCAGCCAGCGTGCCACAGGAAATAATGCTCGCCAGCTTCCACCATTGGCTGGGATCGCCGTTGGCAGGATCGCCGAGCACTGGAACGATCGCATAAGAGATGATGTAGGTGAGGCCGATCGATATCACGGACGTAAGCCAGACCAGCAAAGTCAGTGGCGCCTCAAAATTCATCTCCTGCGCATGGCCGTACTTTGCTTTGGCGACGATGCCGTTGATGAAGTAGGCTGCCGCAGCAGCCACCAGCATGGCGACGCGCATGACGAAGATCCATACCAACAGTTGTACTTGCACGCGCGAGTCCTTCACGCCCAGCAAAATGAACGTGATTAGCGCGACGCCCGTAACGCCATAGGTTTCGAAACCGTCGGCGGAAGGTCCCACCGAATCACCCGCGTTATCGCCGGTGCAATCGGCGATCACCCCGGGGTTGCGGGCATCGTCTTCCTTAATCTTGAAGACGATCTTCATGAGGTCGCTGCCGATGTCGGCAATCTTGGTGAAAATGCCGCCGGCGATCCGCAGGGCCGCTGCGCCCAGCGACTCGCCAATTGCAAATCCGATAAAACAAGGCCCCGAATAGTCGCCCGGAATGAACAAGAGGATGATGAGCATCATCAGCAGTTCGACCGAGATCAGCATCATGCCGATCGACATGCCCGCTTCCAGGGGAATCTGATAGACGGGATACGGCTTGCCCGGCAGCGAGGCGAAAGCTGTCCGCGAGTTCGCGAAGGTATTCACGCGGATGCCGAACCACGCCACCCCGTAGCTGCCCGCCATCCCGATGATGCTGAACAAAAGAATGATGGGAAGGGTGGTGGAAATCGGCTTGTCGGGCACCGGAGCCAGCCATCCAAAATACAGCACGATGACCACTGCAATAAACGCCCAGAGCAGCATCAGGAACTTGCCCTGCGTGATCAGATAGGTCTTGCAGGTTTCATAGATTAGCTCAGAAATCTCGAGCATCGCCTTATGAACCGGCAGGTTCTTCAGCCGAACGAAGATCGTCATGCCGAACAGCAGCCCAAACACACAGAAGGCAATGCCAATTAGCAACAGATTATGGCCATTCATGCCGAGGAAGGAAACAGTGGAAAGGTCGGGAACTTTGAGCGCAGCCTCGCCGCCCGTTTCTCCGGCAGGTTGCGCCAGCGCGCGGCCGGCAGTCAGAAGCAGCAGAGTTGCAACGGTTGCTGAAATATAAGTAAGCCGCCGTCCCAGGGACGCAAAATTGGCTTTCCAAGTGCGCATCAAAATCCTCCTAATAAATCCTATTCAGGGGTCACAACGTGTGTTTTTTCTCCGACTCATGACAACCCGCCGGAGGATTCGATCCGCCACGCTACGGTTGCCGCCGGAGTTCCCACGCCCCGAACACGCTTCCACCGCCAGGCATAATAAATAATGAGGATTGCCGATTTGGCCGCGTCGGAATTTTGTGCCGTCCTCCACTAGTTATAGACAAACTATGGATCCCGGCACGAAGCACCCCTTATAGCACCTCGCCGGAAGTTGGGTCAATGACGGCCGTCACTGACAGCCTCAATCGGAAGTTGTCCTCGAATCGGGCTGCTTCCGTATAATTAAGCATCTGCCATGCCTGCTTCCCTTGACTCAATTGTCGCCGCCACGCGTCAGCGCCTGTCGCTGAATCGACGAGGCTCCGACCTGCGGTCGCTGGAGCGCGCGGCGGCCGAGCACATCCCGCGCGGATTTCGGAATCAGCTGCGCCGCGTCGCGCAACACGGAATCGGCATCGCCGTTATTGCCGAACTGAAAAAGGCGTCGCCGTCCAAAGGGCTGATCCGCGCGGATTTCAAACCCGGCGAGCTGGCTCGCGATCTCGAAGCAGCGGACGCTGCTGCACTGTCGGTATTGACCGACGAGCAGTTTTTTCAAGGTTCGCTGGGCTATCTGAGGGAAGCCGCTTCCGGCTGTTCCCTTCCCTGCCTGCGGAAGGATTTCATCGTTGACGAATTTCAGATCGTCGAAGCGAGGGCGAATTGCGCTGACGCCGTCCTGCTGATTGTTGCGGCCCTCGATCAAAACGAGCTGATATCTTTGTCCGGAGTCGCGCGATCTCACGGCCTCGACGTTTTGTGCGAGGCCCATGACGGAGACGAGCTGCAACGCGCACTCGATGCCGGCTGCGACCTGATCGGCATCAACAGCCGCAATCTTCGCACCTTCGAAGTGAATCTCGAAACCGCATTCCGGCTCGCCGAAAAAATCCCCGCCGCCTGCGTTCGCGTGGCCGAAAGTGGCATCCAATCCGGCGCAGATTTAGCGCGTCTGCGATCGGCGGGCTACGAAGCGTTCCTGATCGGCGAGTCACTGATGAAGGCCGAGCAGCCAGGCGAAGCGCTAAAAAAGTTGATCAAGGAAGCAAAAGTAGAAGTGAGCAGCGAGTAGATTTTACTGACAACTGAGAGCTGAGAACTGACAGCTGCCTTTTATGACATGGATCAAGATTTGCGGGATCACGAATCTGGACGACGCGCTTGCCGCCGCCGAAGCGGGCGCAAACGCGCTGGGCTTCGTTTTCTATTCGAAGAGCCCGCGCCATGTCACTCTGGAAACGGTGCGGTCGATCATCGCCGGACTGCCCCAGTCGGTGGAAATAGAAAAGGTCGGTGTTTTCGTCAACCAGTCTTTGGATCATGTGCGAGACGCGGCCAAACACGCAGGTCTTACGGCCGTACAACTACACGGCGATGAGAGCACCGAGTTCAGCCGCGCTCTCTTCCAGGGATTCGCCAACGGATGCGCCCGCCCAAAGATCTTCCGTGCCTGGCCGGCGAAGATTTTCGACGCTCCTGCCGAACAGAAGGTCGGATGGGATCCGGTGGCGGCGGGCCTGGTCGAACCCGATGAGGCCTACAAAGGCAAACGCGTCCAGAAGATTCACGTGGCCAAAAACGGAGACTTGTTCCTTGAGACGCACGGCTTCCGTCCCGGCGTGGTTTCAGGGGTGCTGCTTGATTCTTCAACCGCGGAAAAGCGCGGCGGCACAGGACGCGTTTTCGACTGGGAGCGCGTCCAGCCCTGGGCCGGAATCATTAACAGCATCAGCAAACTGATCGTCGCCGGCGGCTTGCATCCCGGTAATGTGCAGGAGGCGATCCACCTTTTACATCCGTGGGGAGTGGACGTTTCTTCGGGCGTTGAACGTGAGCCCGGCAAGAAAGATGTCCGAAGGGTTCGCGCCTTTATCGGCGCTGTGCGGGCCATGGAAGAGGCGACCTAGAAGATGGCGACCGCGACTGCGATCAAATCGATAGACCGAAATCGGGCGCCAAAAGCCGCCACAGCCGGCCGTTTTGGTGCCTATGGTGGCCGCTACGTCCCAGAAACATTGATGGCCGCGCTCGATGAACTGGAGCGCGAATACGAGATAGCCAAACGCGATCGCAAATTCCAGCAACGCCTCGACCACTTGCTCAAAGCTTATGCCGGACGCCCGACCCCGTTATCCTTCGCGCGTCGCCTGACCGCGAAACTCGGCGGCGCGAAAATCTATCTCAAGCGCGAAGACCTGCTCCACACCGGAGCCCACAAAATCAATAACTGCCTGGGCCAGGCCTTGTTGGTAGAACGCATGGGCAAGCATCGAGTAATCGCAGAAACCGGCGCCGGTCAGCACGGAGTAGCCACTGCCACCGTCTGCGCCTTGCTAGGCTTCGAGTGCGTAGTCTACATGGGCACCGAAGACATGCGCCGCCAAGAGCTCAACGTCTTCCGCATGAGATTGCTAGGTGCCGAAGTGCGTGGAGTAGATTCCGGCTCCCGCACGCTAAAAGATGCCATCAACGAAGCCATGCGCGACTGGGTCACCAACGTCCGCACCACCCATTACCTGCTAGGCAGCGTGCTCGGAGCGCATCCCTATCCCACCATGGTCCGCAACTTCCATCGCGTAATAGGACAAGAAGCCCGAGCCCAGATCCGCCAAGCCGAAGGCAAACTCCCCACCGCCATAATCGCCTGCGTAGGCGGAGGATCGAACTCGATAGGAATTTTCTACGACTTCATAAAAGAAATAAAAGTAGAACTAATCGGAGTAGAAGCCGGAGGCCGAGGCGAAGCCCTCGGCGAGCACGCAGCCCGCTTCCGCGGCGGATCGCCCGGAGTACTGCAAGGAACTTACTCCTACGTGCTGCAAGACAAGTCAGGCCAGATCGCGACCACTCACTCAGTCTCCGCAGGCTTGGATTACCCCTCGATCGGCCCCGAGCACGCCATGCTAAAAGATACGGGACGAGCCCAATACGTCCCCGCCTCCGACGCCGAAGCGCTCGAAGCAACCGTGCTGCTCGCTCGCACCGAAGGCGTTATCCCAGCACTCGAATCCGCCCACGCCGTCGCAGAAGTCATCAAGCGCGCCCCCAAGATGAAGAAGTCGGAGGTGGTGATAGTAAACATCTCCGGCCGCGGGGATAAAGATATTGGAATTATGCGGGAGAATTTGAAGCTGGATTAGCTTGCCCGGTTTAGCGTTATTTTAACTCGGTATCGCTATGCCATTCACACCGACCCATCTAAACAGCTTCGCCAGAGCTCGATAGTCCCCATTGGTTGCAAGGAGCAAATCGGCGGCCCAACCCGCTGCGAGATCAGCTGCTTGCATATGATCAGTCGTGTGAGAGGCTTCTTCAGAAATGGCCTTCTCGCGTCCTCGGCTCACCACCAAGGTAGGAAGCCTTGCTGCACGTGCCACTTTATCGACGAGTTCATTGAGTATCGGAAGGCTTTTTTCGTGCTCTACATCAAATGCTCGTCCCATCGACTTCACGATATCAAGAGCGCCAGCCAGGCTGGGGGGACCGTAGGCTCCGCCTCCAAACGCCAGAACAACCTCCATAGTTTCACTAGGGCTCAGCATCGAATGGGCGCGAGCCGCCAAAACAACGGCATCACTAAGTTTTCCGCCCGCCCTGGCTTGTAGTTCAGCAGGGCTCGATGATGGTCTACTCTGATCACTGAAATATGTAAAAGGAATGTATTGTAGATGGTCTTCGAGGTGAGAGAGCCTGCCAGCGGGCTCTCCGAAATCATCCTCCTGGCCGTTAGATTGTTAAGAATAGTCAGGTCATAGTCATACCCCGCCTCAGCTCCTTGGTCAATCAGATCACTGAGCGTTATTCGCCGATACATCGGCAAATCGATAATGGTGAGCTCAGCCTGCTCCAATCCACCGCGAACTCTTTGGCTAAGCTCACGATTCGACAGGACATATTCTCTTCTGTTCCGATAATCGCGCCATTTAAGTTCCTCCAGGTTAAGGAAAGAACGAAGCTCACCAACCCACGTGAGAATGGCGTCATGGCGAAACTGAGCAAGGACGTATTTGTCGTCTCCTGTTTCGACAGAGTCCCCATATGCGAAACCCGGCATAGCCTAAGAATACTCCGCTGGCTACTCATCAGCCCTTGCGCCTTTTGCCCCACCTTTCTCGCTTTCCGAAAGGCCGGTGGCCCACTCAAGCCCGCCTCTGGCTTGAGCGGGGC
>JBAVAA010000068.1:0-2930 GCA_049585515.1 Terriglobales bacterium
GCAGTTGACCTGGCCAGTCATCGCTTTGGGATGGGTGATCAACATCTTCCAGCGTGGAACCGCGTCGCTGGTGCGGATCAACGAGATCCTTACGCAGCAGCCCGAGATCGCCGATGCCATCGGGCCATTGGGTGATCGGGCCATTGGGCCATCGGAAAACCAACACCCGGCTCCGCGCGATCTTACTCTTCGGTCACCCGATGGCCCGATCACCCGATCACCCGATTTTCTTGGCGAGATCGAATTTCGCAGTCTGAACTTCGCCTATGACGGAGTGCCCGTTCTTAAAGACATCAACCTGCGCATTCCTGCCGGTTCCAGCCTGGCCATCGTCGGCCCTACGGGCTCCGGTAAAACCACGCTCGTCAATCTGATCCCGCGCGTCTATGATGCCGCGCCCGGCACTGTCCTGATCGACGGCCAGCCAATTCGCCAATTTCCGCTCGACTTGCTGCGGCGGCAGATCGGATTCGTGCCGCAAGAAACATTTCTGTTCAGCGACACCATCCGCGAAAACATCGCCTACGGCATCGCGCGCGAAGACGGCGAGGCGCATCTCGCCGACATCAAAGCCGCCGCCGAAGCCGCCAACATCGCGCAAGACATTGAAAGCTTTCCTGAAGGCTACAACACGACCGTAGGCGAGCGTGGCATCACACTCTCAGGAGGCCAGAAGCAACGCACCGCCATCGCCCGCGCCCTGCTCCGCAGCCCACGCATCCTCATCCTCGACGACGCTCTTTCGAGTGTCGACACCCACACTGAAGACAAAATTCTCAATCATCTCCGCGAGATCATGCGCGGACGCACCACGATCTTCATCTCGCACCGCGTCTCCACCGTCCGCAACGCCGACCAGATCGCCGTCCTGCATCAGGGGCGTATTGTGGAACTCGGCACCCACGACCAACTGATAGCCCGCAACGGTTATTACACCAACCTTTACAACAAGCAATTGCTGGAAGAAGAATTAGCCGAGGTCTAGGGGCGGGACTGTGGGAACGAAGCCCTTCGCTACCCGACTGCGGCGTAATCAGGTGTTACTTCGGCCATTGGTAATTGAAGCCAACTAATATTCGCCGCCATACAACCCGGCGTGGGAAGAACTTGATCAGATAACCAGAAGCATTGATAATGCTTCCAGCCCCTCAATACCCTAACTGCTACGGAGTAGTCATGAGACGTTCGTGCTCGTCCCTGCTGCCCTCGTGTATCCCGTCGAGGTCTTCTCACTTCACTCTCGATTCTTCGGCTCCTATCCTCGCCATACTATTGACTTGCCTGCTCCTCTGCGCCAGCCCGCTCGTGGCTCAGCAGGCGCCGGAGCTGGTTACGCAGGCGGTGGATAACTCCATCCGCACCGTGCTGCCTGGCAACGTGCATCCGCTGGCGCGCGCCCAGAACGATCTGGGAGAAGCTCCGTCCGATTTGGCCTTGCACCGCATGTTGCTGGTGCTGAAGCGCAGCCCGCAGCAGGAGACCGTGCTGCGCGGCCTGATCGACGATCAGCAGGACAAACACTCTGCCAGCTATCACCAGTGGCTGGCACCGGAGGAGTTCGGCGCGCGTTTCGGCATTGCCGATTCCGACCTGGCGGCCGTGACGAACTGGCTGACGGCAAGCGGCTTCCAGGTGACGCAGGTGAACAAAGGCCGGACGATTGTGGAGTTCTCCGGGACCGCCAGCCTGGTGAAGCAGTACTTCGGCACGGCCATTCACCAATATGGGGTGAAGGGCGAAAAGTATTGGGCCAACAGCAGCAATCCGTCGATTCCAACCGCGCTGACCCCGGTCGTGCAGGGCTTCGCCTCGCTGAACAACTTTCCGCGGCAGGCATATCACACGGTGTCGGGACCGCTCACCGACAACTACCACGGCGGGGATGGACCGTTGCCTCTGTTCACCTTCAGCTTCAACGGAACCGAGCATTATGGTGTGGGGCCGTCTGATTTTGCCACCATCTACAACGTGCAACCACTGTGGACAGCCGGCATCGACGGCACCGGCCAAACGATTGCAATTGTGGGCGAAACCAACATCAATATTCAGGACATTCGCGACTTCCGCAGCATGTTCGGGCTGCCGGCCAAGGATCCGCAGATTATGGTGGAGGGACCGGATCCCGGCATCCTGCAGGACGGCGAAGAAACAGAAGCGGTGGCCGACGTCTCCTGGTCGGGCGCGGTGGCGAAGAACGCAACCATCGATTTCGTGGTCTCCGAATCAACCGAAACCACCTCTGGCATCGATCTGTCGGCGATCTACATCATCGACCAGAATCTTGCCCCGGTCATGAGCGAGAGCTATGGATTTTGCGAAGCGGGCCTGGGCGGGTACAACGGGTTCTATTATTACCTTTGGGAGCAGGCTGCGGCCCAGGGAATCAGCGTAATGATCTCCGCCGGCGACGCGGGCTCGGCGGGCTGCGATAACTTCGACACCGAAAGTGTTTCGCAATTCGGGCTGGCGGTCAGCGGATACGCCTCTACACCTTTCAACGTGGCCGTCGGCGGCACCGATTTTGACCAGACACCGTCCACCGCAAGCACCTATTGGAGTTCCACCAACGCAACTGGTACGGGTGAATCGGCCAAGTCCTACGTCCGGGAAATGACGTGGAACGACTCCTGCGCAGCCTTCGGATTGACTGGGTGCACGCCGGGAAACTCGGATTTCTTCGATATCGTTGGCGGCAGCGGCGGCCAGAGCAGTTGTGCCTTCCAGGACAGCACGGGCACTATCTGTACCGGGGGTTACGCGAAACCATCTTGGCAGACTGGAACCGGCGTGCCCAACGACGGCGTGCGCGACTTGCCGGACGTGTCGCTGTTTGCCGGGGATGGAGAAAACGGCAGCTTTTACATCCTGTGCCAGTCTGACCAGGTCTCGCCGTGCAGCCTGAACCCTGTCTCGTTTGTCAGTGTCGGGGG
>JBAVAA010000069.1:0-5281 GCA_049585515.1 Terriglobales bacterium
GATTGTGGAAGGATGCACGGATTCGTTCGGCGAGCCGAAGCCGGAGTGGATCGAACGGAAGAAAGACTATCTGCGAGAAGTGAAGCACGCCGACCGCGAGACGAGGCTGGTATCGGCGTCTGACAAACTCCACAACGTGCGCACAATTCTGGCGGATTACCGGAAGGATGGAGAAGCGATCTGGACGCGATTCACTGGGAAAAAGGAAGGTACGCTCTGGTACTATCGCGCCTTGAGCGACGAGTATCAGCGGAGAAGCCCCAACCGCATTACGCGCGAACTCGAAATTGCGGTGACCGAGTTGGAGTCGGTGACGGGCTGGAAACGCGCGCCAGCGAAGAAGAAGGCCGCAGCAAATTCCGGGAGATGATCATCGATGCCCCGAGTGCTTGACCTAATTCGCAATTCGGAGGTCCCGTTCAATCTGATGCACGCGGCGGCGCGCGGCTCGCTGGCCGTGCCTCCTGAGGAGACGATCGAGATTCTGGTGTACCTGGCAGTCAATCATAAGTTGTTTGGCGAGACGGCGCGGATGACCCTGGCGAGTTGGGATGAAAAGGCAAGCCTGGCGGCGGCAGCCAATCCCCATACGAGCGCCGAGGTACTGGCGTATTTCATAGCTCGGGAAAATTTGCGGCCGGTACTATTGCCGGCGCTGGCCGAAAATCCGTCGATAAAAGAAGCGGCTCTCGACGAGTTGGCAGTTGGCGGATCGCGGTCAGTGATTGAAACTCTGATGAATAGCGCGCGGGTGATGAGCTCTCGGGTGCTTCTGCAGGCTCTGCAGGCGAATGAGAAACTGCGTCCAAAAGAATCCGCTGAAATTACCCAAAAACTGGCTGCGATGGGAGTAATTTCTGGCGCGCCGCCGCATATTTCCGAAGTGGACGAAGCGGGAGAAGAGGAAGAGGAAGCTCCCGAACCGGAGGCCTCCGAAGAAGTTCTCGAGGGCACGGTCGCGCGGTATCTCCAGGAGAATGCGGCGGAGCTGGAAGCCGAAAAGGAAAAGCCATTCAGTCCGATTGAAACGGAGCATGAAGAGCCAAGCGCCGCCGAGGTACCGGGTGAAACGGGCGCGCAGGCCGACGCTGTCACGGAGAGCGTAGATGCTGTTGCGGCAGCGAAGCCGACGGTGATTGGAGCGGCGAAGCCGGCGTCGGCCTTGTCTGCCCATGCGCGGAAACCGACCTCGACCGGCCACGAGGAAAGACGCGACAGCGCGCTGCAGAGAATCTCCAAGCTCGACATCAAAAGCCGGATCGCGCTGGCGATGCGGGGAAGCAAGGAGGACCGTTCGATCCTGATCCGCGATTCCACGAAGTTGGTGGCGGTTGCGGTACTGGATTCGCCCAAAGTCTCGGAGACCGAGATCGAAAATTTTGCGTCGCAGAAGAATGTGCTGGATTCTGTGCTGCGCGCGATCCCTCTCAAGCGCAAGTTTGCGAAGAGTTACACCGTCATGCGGAACCTCGTCTACAATCCCCGCACGCCGATTGACGCTTCGTTGCCCTTGGTGAAGGGTCTACTGGCCCATGACTTGAAGAATCTGGCAGAGAACAAAGATGTCTCGGACACGATCCGCAAGGTGGCGATGCGCCTGTACCGGCAGAGGTTGGAAAAGAGAAGCTGACGGAGAGGCTGCGATTGAAGCAATCCGATCCTATTTATGAGCTGTTATCGCGGGCGAAGACCCTAGCCATAGTGGGATTGTCGGAAAGTTCACTGCGACCGAGTCATGGAGTTTCTGCGTACATGCAGGCGGCCGGATACAAGATTATTCCGGTGAATCCGCACATTGCGGAGGCTCTGGGGGAGAAGTCGTATCCATCGTTGCTTGAAATTCCCACCGAAGTGGCGAAGACGATTGATCTGGTGGATGTGTTCCGGCGGGCTGAATATGTGGATGAGATAGTGGAGCAGGCGATCCAGCAGAAGATTCCTGCGATCTGGCTGCAGGAAGGTGTGATCAACGAAGGCGCGGCGGAGAAGGCGCGAAAAGCAGGAATATTCGTAGTGATGGATCGCTGCGTTTTGAAAGAGCACCGGGCGCGATTCGGCTAGAGAGAATCGCATCCGGTGCCGGAAGCAGTGTCATGAATCTGTTTCGCGCGCCGCTACCAGGATCACGGTGGCATCGTCGCGCAGCCCGGTTCCATTCGTGAATCTCCTGACATCCTCGAGCAAAGCTTCCGGAGTAGCATCTCGCGATTGCATCTGTGCGAGAAGCCGTTCAGCGCCATATTCCGTTCCGGGTTCAACTTCGGCCTCGGTAATTCCGTCGGAATAAAACGCGATGCGCGAGTGCTCGCCGAGCGTCACAGCCGTTTCCGAGAACTTGCTGGCTGAAATTCCCAGGGGCAAGCCGTGCTCGTGATCGATCCAGCGATGGCCAGCTGGTTCTACCAGCAGCGGCGCCAGATGACCAGCATTTGCGATCCTGAGAACGCGGCTGGCCGGATCGAGCTCGGCATAGACCATAGTTACGAAACGGCCGCTGGGAAAATCGTCGATCATCATGTTGTTAAGGCGGGTCAGAGCCTCGGCGGGTCCGCAGCTGGTTTGGGCGAGCGAGCGCAGCATTCCGCGGGTGGCTGACATAAGGAGCGCCGCCGCCGTGCCTTTGCCGGCAACATCGGCGAGAACCAGGCCCCAGCGACCGTTTTCGAGCGGAATGAAGTCATACCAATCGCCGCCAAGCGAGCCCGCTGTGATCGAGAGTCCGGCTACCCGGAAACCTGGGATCAGAGGAGACGATCGCGGCAGCAGCGCCTGCTGAATCGAGCGTGCTTCTTCGGCCTCGAGACTCAGGCGTTCGCGCTGTTCGCGTTCATCGCCAAAGCGTTGCGCATTGTGTACAGCGACCGCGACATGAGCGCACAACCCTTGCAGCAACCGCAGTTGATCGGGGCAAAAAGCGTCGAGTTCGCAGTGGGAAGCGGTGAAAACGCCGACTAGGTCGCCTTCGCGCTGCAGCGGGATGGCGACTTCGGAGCGCGTATCGGGCTCGCACGCCATGTAATAAGGGTCGCGACTGACGTCGGGGGCGTAATGCATCTTGCGAGTGGCGGCTACGTGCCCCACCATCCCCTTATCCATCGGGATGCGGTCACCCTTGCCGTGAACCCTGCAGCCACGAACTCCGGCCAATACGAATTCGCGCCGATCGCAGTCACGGAGATAAAGGTTGATTTCGACGCAGCCGAGAGACGCTGCAACTTCGTCAACGATCCGCGGCACGAGTTCTTCAATGTCGAGAGTAGAGGTGATGCGTTGCGCAAATTTCTGCAAGCGCACGAGTTCGGCGAGCTTTTGCGCGGGAGTTTCGGGCGAAAACGGACTGGACAAACCGAAATCCGTGAGCGGGCTTGTGGACACGACAAAACCCTCCTGCCGGGCGATTGCAACTGGCTAATAAGATTAACGGGATCAGGCTCCAGATTCTCTTTTTGTTCGGCTCGGCGGAGGTGCGGATTTCGGATCGGAAGCCCGGTTTGAAGTGCTGCTTGAGGGGCTCGGCGCATGCCGCTTCAGACGTTTAATTTCCTCCAGGCGTTCGCCAATTCGCTTTTCCAATCCTTCGTGGGTGGGACGATAGTACACCCGATCGCGCAGGCTGTTGGGGAGGCATTGCATGTCGGCGACTTTGTTTTCGGTGTCGTGGGCATATTGATAATCTTTGCCGTACCCGAGGCCTTTCATCAGTCCTGTCGGGGCATTCCGCAGGTGCAGAGGGACAGGCTCGGCGGCGGTTTGCTCGACGTCCTGCAGAACCGCGCCGTAGGCGGTGTACAGTGCGTTTGATTTTGGCGCGATACAGAGATAGACGACCGCTTGCGCGAGTGCGAGGTTGCCTTCGGGCATGCCTAGGAAATCGACGGCGTCGCGAGCCGCCATGCACAACGCGAGCGCGTTGGGCTCGGCGAGCCCGATGTCTTCGACGGCCATGCGAACGATGCGGCGAGCGATGTAAAGTGGATCTTCCCCCGCTTCGAGCATGCGGGCGAGCCAGTAGAGGGCGGCGTCGGGATCGCTGTTGCGCACCGATTTGTGCAGGGCGGAGATGATGTTGTAGTGCTCCTCGCCGCTTTTGTCGTAGAGCAAAACCCGCTTCTGGAGGGCTTCCTGGATTGTGGCTTCGGTGATTTTCGTGACTTCCGGCGAAGACGGGCCAAGCCCCGGCTCTACAGATAGAGCGGCCGCTACTTCGAGCACGTTGTAAGCGTTGCGGGCATCGCCGCTGGAGTACGACGCAATCTTGCGAAGACTTTCTTCCGACGCTTCGAGATGCATCTGGCCGAGACCGCGCTCGGTATCGCCAAGAGCGCGTCGGAGAAGCACAACAATTTCATCTTCGGTCAACGGCTTCAAGACGTAGACGCGGCAGCGCGAGAGCAAGGCCGAGTTGATCTCGAACGACGGGTTCTCGGTAGTGGCGCCGATCAGGCGAATGTTGCCTTTTTCTACGTGCGGCAGGAAGGCATCCTGCTGCGCTTTGTTGAAGCGGTGAATTTCATCGACGAACACGATTGTGCGCGTTCCATATTGGCGGGCGCGCTCGGCGTCGCTCATAACCTGCTTGATTTCCTTGATCCCGGCGAGCACGGCCGAAAACTCGATGAAATCGGCCTTGGTGATGCGGGCGATAATCTTTGCGAGGGTGGTCTTGCCGGTGCCGGGAGGTCCCCAGAAGATCATCGAGGTCGGGTCATCACGCTCGATCTGGACGCGCAGCGGCTTGCCGGGTCCGACAAGGTGTTCCTGCCCGACAAATTCGTCGAGCGTCCGCGGACGCATGCGGTCGGCGAGCGGCCGTCCGGCCTGCGGAGTTTCTTGCTGCTCAATTGCGCGGAACAGTCCCACTAGGCTTCTGTCCTCTGGCGCGCTGCCTCATAGAGCAGCAACGACGCCGCGACGGCGGCATTCAGGGATTCAACCGAATCTCGCATCGGAATGGAAATCCTGGCATCGGCGGCGTGCTCGACCTCGGCGGGCAGGCCGGTACTCTCGCTGCCTACGACCAGAGCCGTGGGGCCCCGCAGCACGCCTCCCGTGGCGGC
The DNA here is from genome assembly GCA_049585515.1 of Terriglobales bacterium. Taxonomy (GTDB): domain Bacteria; phylum Acidobacteriota; class Terriglobia; order Terriglobales; family Acidobacteriaceae; genus Acidiflorens. The sequence goes on from JBAVAA010000069.1 coordinate 5,058, forward strand.
GTGCTCCCCGGTTTCAGTTCCCGGTCTTACGACCGCAGCGACAATCTTGACCAGGTGCATCTTCAGCTGCGCCAGAAGGGAGGGAAGCGCGATTCCGCGCAGTACGGGGAGCCGTAATGCCGATCCTGCCGACGCGCGCAGCGCCTTGGGCGACCACGGGTCCGCGGTGCCGCGCGTGGCAATCGCGCCCGTCGCGCCAAACGCCTCAGCCGACCGCAGGATCG
>JBAVAA010000070.1:0-1723 GCA_049585515.1 Terriglobales bacterium
AGCGCCACCGTTCTGCAAAGGGATGAATCATCAGCCAGAAGGCGGGGATGGTCGAATAAACTACGCAGGCGAGCCATCCGATGAGCTGAAACCCGTGCCGCAGATCGAGTTGTTGCATGTCGTGCAAATCCATTCGCTCGGCTCAGCGAGCAAACGGCGCAAGCCTACGCAGAGTTTTGCCAGCAAAACGATCAGCCTCACAAACGAAAAGGCCACCCGGCAACTTGGGCGGCCTTTTCTTTCAAGGGAGAATAGCTCCAACGGAGGTTTTATCCATCAGAACTTTCTGCGGGAATCTTATGAGCCTTAAAAGCATGGTGTCAAGCAAAATCTAAGACTTAAATAGTCTTATTTTCAATAACTTACATCATGTGTCCACAAGTCGGCAAAACGGCTCCAACTGGGGCAAAATCCCCCTCTTTTCACGGGTAACGATATTCGATTGAGATACTTACCGATCCCTAGGCAACCGGCGGGGGTCCTCTTCCAGGTGCAAGGAGATGAATTCTATCGTCTCCCGGCGATCAAATATGGAATCGGGGAAAAGCCGCTTGACCAGCAATCGCAAGCCTCCGAACGCGATTCCCGCCACCAGCGCAAGGCCAACCACAATTCCGCAAAGAATAATCGCGTTGAACAGAAAATTTGCCAGATTGTCTTTCTTGGTCACGTAGGTGTTTTCGTTCCACGTGACATCGGCTTCGTAGCTGATCGCCGACATCAGCGATCGCGCTTCGCTTTTCGAAAGCGGCCCGGCGGCAATCACAATGATGGGGCCGGTGCGCGAAGCGAAGTAAGGGCCTACATCGACAATCGGCGCAACCCCCGGTTGCTGTTGCGCGGCGGGATGAGACGCGTCAACATGCGACGCGTCGATCGCACGCAGCCGTTCGGCGGCAATCTGCGGCGTCGGATATTCGATAAGCATCAGCGTGGCGTCGCCCGCGTTCACCGCATATCTGCCGGTGACCACCTCCGCGCCCGACATAAAATTCACCAGCGACGCGGGCAACGGCGATCCCACCCGATCGAGCCCGACGGGACCGAGAACGTACTTCGTCGTGTTCTTCTCCAGATTGCGGTCCGCTCCCTTCGGAAGTCGCGTGGGCAGCGAAGGCAGTTTGTCCTTGTTGTCCGCAGGCAGGGGCAAAAGACCGGCCAGTTGCCGCATTTGCGACGCCGACATCACGCTCATCCTGTCGAATACCGCATCCACCAGCACGTTTCCTTGATAAAACAGGACGCGGTTGTTCAGAAAGGCCGCCTGCCCGCCAATGGTTTCCTGCCCCATCTCTTCGGAATAGTAGTACGTGAAAGCGCCGTAGGCGCCGCTCGCATCGGCAAAGACCGCGGCTTTAACCGCTAGATTGCGGCCGTCGTCGCGCGTGTATGACGCCCTTTCGAGGCGCTGGAATCCATATTCCTTCAGCACGGCGACGTTCACCGCATCGGCGGCCGCCGGATCGTCGCTCTTCGTAACCGCCCCTTTCATTTGCCAGCCCGCAAACTCGGCGGGAAGAACGGGTGCCCCATCCTTCCGCGCACTCTGCGGAAGAGCCTGCCCTGCGCTTGCCGAAGGGGCGGGATCCCCTGCAAGAACCACGGCCGCCATGGTCACCGGCAGCTGAGTCGGAAGAGCGAGAGCACAGTAAACCCCACCAAGAACAAACAGGGCAATCAATGCTTGTCGGGAAAAATTCATCGAATGCAGGCACACTACTGC
>JBAVAA010000071.1:0-2797 GCA_049585515.1 Terriglobales bacterium
TTCTATACGGAGAACAAATACACGGGGCCGCACAAAGAAGAGATGGCGGCGATCATGACGTCATGGTTCAACCAGATGAAGGATGGCATCTGCCAGGCGCGACAGATCGCACCGGAGAAATTTCAGACATTGGTGGATGCGGGACCTTATCTGGGCAAGGAAGCAGTGGCGGCGCAACTGGTGGACGCGGTGAAGTATCGCGATGAGGTCTACCGCGACGTTAAAAGCCAGGCGGGTGAGGGAGCGCAACTCCTCTATTTGGATAAGTACCTGGACCGTGCGGGACGTCCGCATGACCGCGGGAAAACGGTGGCACTGGTATTCGGCGTTGGCGGCGTTACTCGGGGAAAGAGCGATTACGATCCTGTGCAAGGCAGCCAGACCATGGGTTCGGAAACGGTGGCGGGTGCGATTCGAGCGGCGGTTGACGACAAGGATGTGAAGGCGATTCTGTTTCGCGTCGATAGTCCGGGCGGTTCCTATGTCGCTTCCGATACGATCTGGCGTGAGGTGGTGCGGGCGCACCAGGCCAACAAGCCGGTGATTGTTTCGATGGGGAATTTGGCGGGGTCGGGTGGATATTTTGTGGCGATGGCTGCCGACAAAATTGTTGCGCAGCCGGGAACAATCACGGCGTCGATCGGCGTGCTCGGCGGGAAGATGCTGACCAGCGGGCTGTGGGACAAGGTCGGACTCTCGTGGGATGAAGTACATCAGGGCGAGAACGCCACCATGTTTACCGGAACGCACGATTACACGCCTGCCGAATGGGCGAGATTCCAGGCGTGGCTTGACCGCGTGTATGTGGATTTCACCAGCAAGGTTGCCGATGGCCGCAAGCTGCCAAAGGAAAAAGTGCTGGAGATTGCGAAGGGGAGGATCTGGTCCGGTCAGGATGCGAAGAACCTTGGGTTGGTGGACGAACTCGGCGGATACGATACGGCGCTGAAACTGGTGAAGAAAGCAATTGGAGTTCCAGAAAGCGACGATGTCAAGATCGTCGTCTATCCGCGGCCGAAGACTCTTTTGCAGAGCGTGATGGAGCGGAACGGCGCGGACAACAGCGATAAAGAAGCCGTGCGCCAAACGCTGGCGCGAATTTTGCAGGTGGTGCAACCGGTAGCGCGCAAGCTGAATGCGGCGGGGATTAAAAACAGGGATGCTGAGGATCAGGAAGATGTGCTGCGGATGAATGCAGTACCCGGCATCCAGTAGCCAGTACCCAGTCATTAGTTTTCGCCGAATGATTTTTCTGAGAACTGAGAACTGGGAACTAGACTCCCAGCTTCTTCACTTCATCGTTGTAATACTTGCGATAGAGGATCGACCATTCCTCGGAGCCTTCGATGATGGTGCGACGCTGGCTCTCGATCTTCTGGCGCGCGGCCTGGTCGATGCGGGCTTCCTGCATGAGCAGTTCTTCGAGAATTTTGCGGACTTCGAGGCGGATGGTGTTACGGTCTTCGATGAACTCGACTTCATCCATGTCGGCCACGGCGTCGGTGATCACATGAGCGAGTTTGTTGACTTTGTCGCGGCTCAATCGCACAGCGGGGGCGTCCTCGGTTCCAAAACTACAGCACAGCCTTGTATTTTTTGACCAGTTCCGTCTTTACTTTGCGGAACATTTCCTGATAATTGGCGCCGCTCTTCTGCATTTCATCAGAGTAGGCTTCGAGGATGACGCGCACCTCATCGTTAATGCGGTCTTCGAGCGCCAGTTCCTCGAGCAGGGCGGCGTGCACCTTTGCGTTAAGAGCGGGCATGGCCTTGGTCTCGATGAGGCCGCTCGCCACTAGTTTTTTGGAAACTTCGCGGGACAGATAGCCCACGTATTCTTTGGAAAAGAGCATGATTAGAGCGTCTATTTGTGAACGAAAAGTTTAACACAAGCGAGCCGCCAGCTATCAGCCGTCAGCCATCAGGTAAACCGTGCCATCCGCACTTACCCGGTGGTACAGCCATGCTCTGGTTTACCTGACGGCTGAAGGCTGACGGCTAAGCTGGTGGCAGTGGCGGCTGACTCGCGCAGGCCTTACAATGAAGAAATTCCATGTCACCACATCCAGACGATCTTACCGGCATGAAAGACGATATGACGGCCTTTATTGAAGGGCTGGGCATGCGCCGTTTCTTTGGCTATGTCGAGTGCGAAGAGGTTCCCAGCGTGCTTTGGGACACGGCGCACAATCCGGATGGCTGGAAGGATTTCGTCGAGCTGGCCAAGGCTGCGGGCGTGCCGTTCCTTACGATGCATTCATGGGCGCTCGACCGCGAAGAGTTGGACCGTTTGTCGCAACTGCTTACCGACGCCGAATACAGCAGCGAAGAAGACCTGGAAGAGAGCCGCTGGCTGAAGTCTTACATTGGCAAGACCGGCTTCGTGCAGCTGGGATGGGGCCATCAGGGATGTATGTACGTCTTCGAAGCGGGCACCGAATGGTACGAGCATTATCAGCACCTGCGCGAAATGGTGGACGAGAGCGGCGGATTCATGATTGATGAGCCGGACCAGGACGAGTAGAGCAGGCCTTAGGTGTCAGGTTTTTGGTCTTAGGAGAAACCCTGCGATTCCTGGCGCGCGATTTTACCTAACATCTCACACCTAAGACCTGCCTCATGCGATGGATCTCCAATCCTCCGAATTCTCCTAAGGCCAAGGTTCTGGCGGCGTCGCTGCTTGACTCCAAATTAAAAATTTCTGCTTGTGCTTTGCCAGTGCTTGCCGATCTGCTTGTCGCCCGCGGGATCGATGAACCGGAGGCGGCTGCGCGTTTTCTTTTTCCCTCCCTTGATC
>JBAVAA010000072.1:0-4968 GCA_049585515.1 Terriglobales bacterium
AATTTACGACGGACTGCTGGCCAATGGTGTGCGTCCGTTTGTCGAATTAAGCTTCATGCCGAAGAAACTAGCTGCCCGGGAAGCCATTCATCCATTCTGGTATAAGCAGAACGTTTCTCCTCCTAAAGACTGGAATAAGTGGGACGATCTCATAACCCAGTTCGCCAAACACCTTGTGGACCGTTACGGCATCGACGAGGTCTCGCATTGGTACTTTGAAGTATGGAACGAACCGAATATCGATTTCTGGGCGGGCGAACCGAAACAGGCTACTTACTGGCAGCTTTACGATCATACGGCACGAGCTATCAAGCAGGTAAGTCCGCACCTGCGCGTCGGTGGACCCGCCACCGCACAAGCGGCATGGGCGGATGCTTTTATCCGGCATTGCGCCGACGATAACGTTCCTGTCGATTTCGTCTCCACCCATGTCTATGGCAACGACACCGCCAAGGATGTTTTCGGTACCGATGAAAAGATCCCGCGCGACCAGATGGTATGCCGCGCAGTGAAGAAAGTGCACGATCAGATACGGTCGTCAACCATGCCCAACCTGCCACTGATCTGGACCGAGTACAACGCGAGTTACTTCAACGAGCCGTCGGTCACCGATTCGATCTACATGGGCCCATGGATGGCTGAGACGATTCGTCAGTGCGATGGCCTGACGGAGATGATGTCCTATTGGACGTTCTCCGATGTTTTTGAAGAACAGGGCGTGGTGAAACAGCCGTTCTACGGCGGCTTTGGGTTGATTGCGGCGAGCGGTATTCCTAAACCTGCCTACAACGCCTTCAAGGTGCTGCACGAGTTAGGCGACCAACGGATTGCCGAGGACTCCGATTCTGTGCTGGTTACGCGCCGGGAGGATGGATCTCTGGTCGTGGCGGTGTGGAACCTCGTCCCTCCAGAGCAGGCCCAGATTTTTCAATCCCAGAGTGTCCAGAAAAAGACGATTCATCTTCGATTCGAACATCTCACCGGAACGCGGCAGGCTTATATCTCACGCGTAGATCGCGACCACGGCGACGTGCATCCGGCTTATGATCGGATGGGACAACCGCGGTACCCCACCCAGGAACAGCTCAAAGCTCTGCGACAAGCCGCACAATTGCCCCCCGCCGAACTCCGTGAGTTGACTAATGGCGTCTTGACTCTAGACCTCGCTCCTAACGCTCTAGCAGTTATCGAAGTTAAATAATCGAGGTGAAATAGCACAAACACAAGTAGCACGAACACAAGTAACACGTGTTACTCGCGCCATAAAAGCTATAATCGCGAAGCAATAGCCCAAATGCTGCATGGATTATGTTCGTGAGTAGTCCCACTCCAACCTCGCTCTTGAGCCGCCGGGAAATGCTGGGGCGGTTGGGGAGGGCAATGCTGGCGTCTCCCTTGCTGAACATGGCCGTCATGAGCATGTCCTGCGGCGGCTCGAAGACCAGCAGTACCACTCCACCGCCGCTGACCGACGATCAATTCCTGGATGAAATCGAACGTGCCATCTTCCTCTACTTCTGGGAGCAGGCTAGCCTAACAACTGGTCAGGTCAAGGACCGCGCCTTTGCGGCCGGGAACGACATGCGCACGCTTTCAAGCATCGCGGCCACGGGTTTTGGCCTCGGCGCTCTCTGCATTGCGGACCAGCGCGGCTACGTGGCGAGCGCCGATATCGTTGCTCGTGTGCAGGCTACATTGAGTTTTCTTCTGCAGATGCCGAACGAAAACGGTTTTTTCTACCACTACGTGGATATGAATACTGGGCAGCGGGCGAACGACTCGGAGGTTTCGTCGATCGATAGTGCGATCCTGATGTGCGGCATACTAACATGCCGCCAACATTTTCAGGACCAGCAGATCGTAAACATGGCCACACAGCTTTATGAGCAAGTCAACTGGCCGTGGATGCTCAACGGCGGGACTACATTCTCAATGGGCTGGACCCCGGAGAACGGATTTCTAACCGGCCGCTGGGACACTTACTCCGAACTGATGATGCTTTATCTGCTGGCGATCGGTGCGACTGTAAACCCGATTCCGGCTAGCGCTTGGCAAGCATTTTCGCGGCCGTCTTTGACCTATCAGGGATTGACTTACATCACGAATCTCAATGCCCCACTTTTTATCCATCAGTACTCCCATGCGTGGTTTGACTTTAGGGACAAGCAGGACGCCTATGCGAACTACTTCGACAACTCCGTCACTGCCACTCAGGCGCACAAGCTTTTCTGTCTGTCGCTCGCTAGCCAGTTTTCCGATTATTCGAATAACCTGTGGGGCATCACAGCTTCTGACTCGGTGAACGGATATGTGGTCTGGGGCGGCCCGCCGTTGATGGGGCCGATTGATGGTTCCATCGTTCCCTGCGCTGCCGGCGGATCCATTCCGTTTCTTTCGTCCGACTGCATTGCCGTGCTTCGTAACATCCAGTCTGCCTTTCCCAAGTCGGGGCAGAGATACAGTTTCGTGGACGCATTCAATCCGCTTTCCGGCTGGTATGACACGGATGTAATCGGGATTGATTTGGGCATCATGATGCTGATGGCAGAGAACGAGCGCACCGGTTTTGTGTGGAACACATTCATGAAGAACCCGGAAGCCGTGGCCGCCATGACTGCCGTCGGTTTTCACTGATATCCGCTTCCCCGGCCATGCCGTTTCCCGAGCCCTTCATTGCCAACTCGATAATTCCATTTGCATCGGCGGGCGTTTCGGAGGAAAATATGCGACGCTTCCTGATACAGTGTTGCGGGTGGCTCTTAGCTTCGGATGCGGCCGCCAGTGAACGAGCCATCGTAACGAACCATCGTAACGAAACATGGAGATCCGGTCGCACGACATTCTTCTGGTGGGAGGCGGAGGCGCAGGGTTGCGCGCCGCTATCGCCGCGGCCGAAGTCAATCCAAAACTCAGCATCGCGGTCGTGTCGAAAGTCTATCCGATGCGCAGCCACACGGTTTCGGCCGAGGGCGGAGCCGCGGGTGTGGCCAAGCCAGACGACAGCCTCGACGAACACGCCTATGACACCATTTCCGGCGGCGACTGGATGTGCGATCAGGATGCCGTCGAAGCCTTCGTCAAGGAAGCACCGCTGGAATTGCTGCAACTGGAGCGGTGGGGATGTCCCTGGAACCGCGAACCGGATGGACACATCGCGGTGCGCGCCTTCGGCGGGATGACGAACCGCCGCACCTGGTTCGCCGCCGACAAAACCGGTTTTCACATGCTGCACACCCTGTTTCAGACCACGCTCAAATACCAGCCGATCACCCGTTACGACGAATACTTCGTGACGCGATTGCTGGTTGACGACGGAAGGGTTCAGGGCGTGGTCGCGATTGAGATCATGTCGGGAAGGATTCAGGCCATCACCGCGAAGGCCGTGATTTTGTGCACCGGAGGTTGCGGTCGCGTTTTCCCGTTCACCACCAATGCCAACATCAAGAACGGCGACGGAATGGCGCTTGCTCAACGCGCTGGAGCGCCGCTGAAAGACATGGAATATCTCCAGTACCATCCCACCGGCCTGCCCTTCACGGGCATCCTGATCACCGAAGCGGCGCGGGCCGAGGGCGGGTACATGCTGAATAAGGATGGCTACCGCTATCTTCAGGATTACGACCTGGGCACACCTCAGCCGAAGCCAGTGCTGCGCTCGATGGAGCTTGGGCCTCGCGACCGGCTTTCGCAAGCGTTCGTGAAGGAAGATCAGAAGGGGCGCACGATCCAGACCGAATATGGATCGGTGGTGCATCTGGACCTGCGGCATCTTGGAGAGAAGCTGATCAATGCCAAACTGCCGTTTGTGCGCGAGCTTTGCGTGAAGTACGAGAATATCGATCCGGTCAGGGAACTGATTCCGGTTCGGCCGGTGGTGCATTACATGATGGGAGGGGTGAGCACCGATATTCATGGTGCGACTCCGATGAAAGGGCTGTACGCAGCGGGCGAGGTAGCGTGTGTGAGCATCAACGGCGCCAACCGGCTGGGATCGAACTCGCTGCCGGAGTGCCTGGTGTTTGGCGCGCGAGCAGGGCGGGCGGCGGCCGAATTCGCTGTCTCGCAAAAGGAACCAAACGGCAGCGTACTGGCTCAGGCCACCGATGAGTTGCTGAGATTAGAAAAGCAGTATCTGTTCAAGACTGGCGGCCGCGAACGTATCGCAACCATCCGCGAAGAGATGCAGAAGACGGTTGAGGCCGGAGCCGGAATCTATCGCCACGAGTCGTCTCTGAAGCAGGCAATTCAGAAACTTGGCGAACTCCAGGAGCGCTACAAGAACATTACGCTCGATGACCATGGGCGAACTTTTAACACCGAGCTGATTTCAGCGCTCGAATTAGGCTTTATGCTCGACGTCGCGCAGTCGATCGTGGAATGCGCGTTGCACCGTACCGAGTCCCGCGGAGCGCATCAACGGACGGATTTTCCGGCACGCGACGATCAGAAATTTCTCGCGCATTCGCTGGTGCGGCGGAGCGCGGATGATTCTTTGCAGGTCGACTACCTACCGGTGAAGATCACGCGCTGGCCTCCGGGCGAGCGCAAGTACGGCGAGGGTTCGCACGCACCTAAACAAGTAAAGGTGAGTTGAATGGCTGATCAGATCGTGCTGGAAATTGCGCGTTACGCTCCGGACCGGGATGAGGCGCCTTCGTTCCAGAGCTTCGAGGTTCCGCTCCGCAAGGAATGGGTGATTCTCGACGCGCTGAACTACATCAAGGACAAAGTGGATGGCACGCTGACCTATCGCTGGTCGTGCCGCATGGGCATTTGCGGCAGCTGCGGCATGATGGTGAACGGCGAGCCCAAACTCACCTGCGCGACGTTTCTATCGTCGTATGGCAAAAACGCGACTGTGCGCGTCGAACCGCTGCGCTACTTTCCCGTAATTCGCGACCTGGTCACGGCGCTCAGCGATTTCCTGGTGAAGCTGCAGAAGGTGAAGCCGTGGCTGATTCGAAAAAA
>JBAVAA010000073.1:0-6598 GCA_049585515.1 Terriglobales bacterium
CCTGATGGTGTCGTTCGGCTGCACCGGCGGCCAGCATCGCTCGGTGTATCTGGCGGAACAACTGGCGAAGCATTTGCGTGCCAAAGGTGGAGTAGATGTCGTGGTGCGGCATCGCGAGCAGGAGCAATTAAATCCATGAGGGCGCCGGGCCGATGAAAGCAATGATCCTCGCCGCCGGCCTCGGCACACGGCTGCGTCCGCTTACCGACGATCGCCCCAAGGCGCTGGTTGAGTTGAACGGTCGCACGCTGCTGGAGATCACGCTGTCGCGCTTGCGTAATTTTGGAGTCAGCGAGGCGATCATCAACGTTCATCACTTCGCCGACACGGTTGTGGAGTATCTGAAAGTAAACCGCAACTTTGGTATGCGTATTGAAGTGTCGCGCGAGGAGGTGTTACTCGACACCGGCGGCGGTCTAAAGAAAGCTGCGTATTTCCTTCTAGAGGATTCCGGTCGCGCGGATGAACCCTTCATTGTGCACAACGTCGATGTGCTCAGCACGATTGACTTACAGCGCATGGTGAGTTTTCACGCCGAAAATCACGCCCTGGCGACGCTCGCTGTCCAGGACCGCAAGACCTCTCGTCACCTGCTGTTCGATGACCAGCATCAGTTGTGCGGCCGGCAATTGTTCAGCAATCAGCCGGAACTCGTCCGAGGCTGCCAGCAGGCGCAAGCGCTAGCTTTTTCCGGGATACACGTGGTCTCGCCGCGTTTGCTTAAAATGATGAGTGAAGACGGCGCTTTTTCCATCATTACCTCTTACTTGCGTCTGGCCGCCGAGGGAGAAAGAATTGTCGCCTTCCGCGCCGATCAATATTATTGGCGCGATCTGGGAAAACCAGAGAATGTGGCCCAAGCTGCCGAGGAGTTGAAACAGAAAGTAATCGTTGAGTAGGTCAAGGCTTCCTTCTAACTGATAGTCTAAAAATATCGACCTTCCCGGAGACCGCAAATCATTGCCGCCAATCGTCAACGCGCAGGAAATCACAAAAGCCTTCGGGGCGAATCCACTTTTTCAGAATGTTTCGTTCACCATCTCTGATGGAGATCGCATTGGCCTGATCGGTCCGAATGGGTCCGGCAAATCCACGCTGCTACGAATTCTGGCGGGTGAGGTGACTGCGGACAGCGGGGAAGTGTCCTTCCGAAAGCGCACGCGTCTCGCCTCCGTCGAGCAAGACTCGAGATTTAAGTCCGGAGCGACGGTGCGCTCGGTAATCGAAAGCGCGCTTGATAGTTGCGGCGTGACGGGAACCGAGCGCGGCGCGCGTTTTGCCGAAACCCTTGGCCGAGCAGGTTTTGAAGATCTCGAGGCCCGCGCAACCGAGTTATCCGGCGGCTGGCAGAAACGTCTCGCGATCGTCGAAGCGCTGGTGCAGCATCCCGACATTCTTTTGCTCGACGAGCCCACCAACCATCTCGATCTTCCGGGAATCTCGTGGCTGGAAGATCTGCTGGAGCAGGCGGCGTTCGCCAGCGTGATCGTCAGCCACGACCGCTATTTCCTCGAGAATGTCACCACCGATATGGTCGAGCTCAATCGGATTTATCCCGATGGGTCCCTCCGCGTCCGCGGCAATTACAGCGCGTTTCTGGAGAAGAAAGAGGAATTTCTGCACGCGCAGTCTCGCCGCCAGGAAGCGCTCGAAAATCTGGTGCACTCAGAGCTCGAATGGCTCCGACGCGGAGCGAAAGCTCGCACACGCAAATCGAAAGCCCGCATCAGTAAGGCCGGAGAACTGATCGGAGAGCTTGCCGATCTGAATGCGAGAAACCGCAGCACCACGGCGCAAATCGACTTTTTAGCAACTGAGCGCAAGACGAAAAGACTCATCGAACTGCAGGACGTCACGTGCACGATGGGAAGCCGAGCGTTGTTTGAAGGCCTCAATTTTGTCCTTACGGCCGGAATGCGCGTCGGCCTCGTCGGGCCGAATGGCAGTGGCAAGACGACCCTTCTCCGATTGTTGCAGGGAGAGTTGGTTCCGACGGCCGGCGAGATTCGCCGCGCCGATTGGCTGCGCATCGTATATTTTGACCAGACACGCACACTTGATCCGAACGTTACTCTGCGCCGCGCGCTCGCGCCGGACGGGGATTCGGTCGTGTATCGCGATAGTGTGATTCATGTCGCCGGATGGGCGGCTCGATTCTTGTTTACCGGCGAGCAATTGAGCCAGCCTGTCGGGCGCCTTTCCGGAGGAGAACGCGCGCGCGTGCTGATTGCGCAACTCATGCTTCAGCCTGCCGATATCCTCCTGCTTGATGAGCCCACCAACGACCTCGACATTCCGACCCTCGAAATATTGGAGGAGAGCCTGATCGATTTTCCCGGATCGCTCGTGCTGGTGACGCATGATCGCTACATGCTCGACCGCGTCTCCGGCATCGTGCTTGGACTGAATGGCAAAGGCGGCGCCGACATCTTCGCTGACTACGCCCAGTGGGAAACATGGCAGGCTCTGCGCTCGAAGTCCGACGATGCCTGTGTGGTGGCGGGGCACCCCGCCCCAGGCAGTTCAAAGGCATCGATGAGGCCAGCGCCGTCCAGAACGACGAAGAAGAAACTGTCGTATCTCGAAGCCCGGGAATACGCCACTATCGAGCGGCGAGTGGAAGAAGCCGAGGAGTTAGTGCAAGCCAAACGCGCGGAATTGAAAGATCCAGCCAACGCAATGGATGCTCCGCGTCTGGTGAGCGCACAGACCGCGTTGGACGCGGCCCAACAGGCGCTCGATGTCCTCTACGCGCGTTGGGCCGAACTGGAAAAAAAGAACGCGTAGCGTAACTGTAAAAATAGCGTGTGCCGTCGCCGTTATTTCCAAAGCCCTCGAAAAGTTACACTTTGTCATGATATTCTTGTAACAGTAGCTGCGTCTTCCTCCGATACGAATAGGATCGATTCCCGCAGTTCCCTGAATACCATGATTTCAGTCAGCAATGTGTCGATGCGCTACGGCGCTAAAGTTCTGTTTGACGAAGTTTCCACCGGCTTTGTTCCGGGGAAGCGGTACGGCCTCACGGGCCCTAACGGTGCCGGTAAATCCACCTTCATGAAGCTTCTGACCGGCGAACTTGAACCGCAGAAGGGAAGTGTGGTCCGCCCGCGGAAACTCGGCGTTCTTAGCCAGGATCAATTTGCCTTCGACAAGTATCGTGTGATTGACGCGGTCATCATGGGCAACCGGCGCCTGTGGGCCGCCTTGGAAGAACGGGAGATCATTTACGCGAAGCACGAGATGACCGATGCGGACGGCATGAAGCTCGGCGAACTGGAAGGCATTGTCGGCGAGGAGGACGGTTACACCGCCGAGACGGACGCCGCGATTCTGCTGCAGGGCCTGGATATTCCCGACGACATGCACGAGCGCAAAATGTCGGAGTTGCCCGGCGGCCAAAAAATGCGCGTGCTGCTGGCGCAGGCTTTATTCGGACATCCGCAGGCGCTGCTGCTCGACGAGCCTACCAACCACCTCGATCTCGATTCGATCCACTGGCTGAAGAATTTCCTGAATCAGTATGAGGGCGTACTGATCGTGATCTCGCACGATCGCCATTTTCTGAATGGCGTGTGCACGCACATTGCCGACATCGATTACGAGACCATCATTACCTATACCGGCACGTATGACGACATGGTGATCGCGAAGACACAGGTTCGCTCGCAGATCGAAGGTCAAAACGCGCAGCGCGAAAAGAAGATCGCACAGTTGAATGAGTTCATCGCCCGCTTCGCTGCTGGAACCCGCTCCAGCCAGGTGCAGTCGCGGCGCAAGGAAGTCGAGCGTCTGCAGGTCACCGAACTGGCCAGGTCGAACATACAGCGTCCCTACTTGAAGTTCGAGCAGAAGCGGCCATCCGGCAAACACATTTTGGAAATAGAGAGCATCGGCAAGTCGTACGGAGAAGCGAAGGTGATTTCCGGCTTCACGGCGAGCGTGCTGCGCGGGGAGAAGATTGCGCTCATGGGCCGCAACGGTTCCGGCAAGACGACTTTGGTGAATGCGCTACTTGCGAACTCGCCGACGGTTTCAGAATCGGAGTTGCGAAAGACGAGCGGTTACGATGGGCCCTTTATCGATGGCGGGAAAGTTATCTGGGGCCACGAAGCTGCCGTCGGATATTTCGCGCAGGACCACAAAGCGCTGATCGAGCCCGGCATCAAAGTTCTGGAGTGGCTTCATCAGTGGGACCCTTCCGCGTCGACCGAAGAGATTCGCGGCATTTTGGGACAGATGCTGTTTCCACGGGATGACGCCGAAAAGCGAACCGATGTGCTATCGGGCGGAGAGGCGGCCCGTTTGCTCTTCTGCAAACTGATGCTGCAGAAGCCGAACGTGCTGGTGCTCGACGAGCCTACCAACCATCTCGATCTCGAATCCATCAACGCTCTCAATATTTCATTGCAGCGGTATCCTGGAACAGTGCTTCTGGTTACGCACGATGAAGATCTGATCGATGAGGTCGCGACCCGCATCTGGCACTTCGAGAGCACCCATGAAATTACCGATTTCAAAGGCGCCTATAGCGAATACGAGGCCGTTCTCGCCTAACGCTTATTTGTGATTGAGTCGGACCAGGCTACGTCTTCTTTTTTGCGCGCGGCCGTTTGTGGGAGGCCGAGGAATCACCGACCAGGTCGGCGACGCTGGTACTCTCGAGAATTTTGGCCGCGGCGTCGCGCACTTCCAGAAATACGCCATAGAGCGCGCCATGGTCCGGGTCCGTAACGATTAAGCTTCGAAGCTGATCGGCATCTCCAAAGGGCGCGAGGGGGCCATCGACCAGGCGAATGATCTCGCTGAGTTTGATCTCCTCTGGCGGGCGCCGCAGCCGGTAACCGCCCTTCGCACCCCGAACGCTTTCCACGATGCGCGCGTTCTTCAGCTCCAGCAGAATCAGCTCAAGAAATTTTTCGGGTAAGTTGCTTTCAAGCGCGATGTCGCGGATCTTGATCGTATCCGTTCCATACCGGCGGCCAAGGGTCATGATCGCTTGCAACGCGTAGAGCCCTTTCTGCGAAATTTTCAATTCTGCATCCTTTCGAAAAACATCTTGCGGTTCTGAGCTGCTGCGGATCGTACCAGCAAATCCTGCTGTCTTTGACGTACTCTAGTGCCCTTGTGGCCGCTTTGCAACTGATCTTGTTGCCAATCATCTCTTCAGTTTACCGAAGCTTTTTCGTACCGAGAGCGCTTATCTCCACTGAACCACGCCGGCCTCGGCGCAAGCATCGAGATAGTCGGCGACGAGATTCAGTGGCAAGGGCCCATACTCGGCGGATACCGCGTCGCGAATCTCTCCTATTGTGCGTTTCCCGTTGATGAAGTTGACGATCTCGTATGCATAGAGCTCGGATTGGTCGCGCACATTGAGCAGGTGGCTCGCTTCACTGTTCATCAGCTTGATTTTGCCGTAGCGCTCTTTGCCGAGGCGCGCCAGCAGAACGTTGTCATTCTGATAAGTCAACGGGCCGAATTCTCCAATGCGGAAGGGCACGCGTCCGGCGTCACGATCGGAGGACCATGGCGGCGAGGGCGGACCTTTTGCTCCCCGAAGCTTTGCCTGGGCGTCGATCCAACGCTGGAAAACTGCCGCTTGCTCTGCGAGCGCGTTCGCGCCGTCTGCGTCTGCTGCGACCGGCCCTCCCGTAAATTCGACAAGGGAGTGCAGCATTGCACGCTCCCGCTGCAAAGTTTGATCGACAAGGTTACGCGCCTCGTACCAGGCTACGCCGGGCTCAAGTTGAGGATCATCCACTAATTGCTGCACCGGTCCAAAGACCTGAGCGAGGCGGGCCTCGGACTGAGCGGTGAGGAATGGAAGCAACTGAGGGAGTTGTTGCGCAGTGACGCTCGCATAAAAGTATCCGGAGGCCGCTCCGAGCAGCGCCACGCGCCGCAACTTTGTCGCATCGATCTGATCAAGGCTGTCGTGGTCGGTGTGGATATAGATGTCCGGCCAGTCGCGCAGATAGAGCGACGGGACGGCGATGGTGGAAGAGTCGTAGTCATCGTGATCGCTGCCGGCCGAGTAGGGCGTCACATCCGCGATGAGTTCATTGCGCGTTCCTTGGCCACCGGCGCGGGTTTCCACAATGCCCATGTCAGCCGAGGTTTCGCCCGCGGCATAACCGCTGGCAGCGGCGCGAATCGCGTCGAGAAACACGGCGCCGACGTCTGTCACAAAACTGGGCAGCGACCATGGCGTTTCGGTGACGTGAAATATCGACTTATTTTTGAACGGGTCGCCGCCGACCATATCCATGTGGATGCTAGCCCGCAGCCGCCGCCTGATCTCCGGATGGCTGGCCAGAAACGCCATCGTGCCCTCTACCTCCGGCCCCCAGGTAAAGCGCAACGTGCGTTTGGGCCGCGGCAATTGGCCTGAATCGATTAAACGCGCCAGCACGCGGGCGGATTCGAGAATCGTGACGCAGCCGCTTCCGTTATCGTTTGCTCCGGGACGTTCGTGATCGAGATGACAGCTGTAGACGACCTCTCCAGCAGCGGGATCAGTGCCGGGAATTGTGGCCGTCACGACCGTCCAGTGGCCAGGGCCGACCGTCGCTTTCACATCGGCATTCAGAATGAT
>JBAVAA010000074.1:0-7243 GCA_049585515.1 Terriglobales bacterium
ACGTAAAGTGATCGGGGCCAGTCAAATAATTAACGGGAATTAAAGCTGAGGAACTGGTTGGAATCACATAGTGGCTGCAAGCGGCGGTAGTTGGAAACGGGCACGAAGTAGCAGGATTCGCGCCGAATGCAGGCCGGTCGTTAAATATCGAATCGTTGTTCAGATCCTGGCCAACACTGACGTTGTAGGGCGAACCGGAATTGAAAATCAGGAATGGACTCAGGCGGAAACCACGCGGCAACCCAACCGTTCCCCCAAAAAACACACGATCCCGAATAGCAAATGAAGCCCTGCCATAGTCCGCAGCCAAGTCGTATTGATCCGATGGAAAACTCGACACTCCGGCCGTGTCGCTATTCGCGTAGTTCAGGCTGTAGTAACCGAACAGCGACAGCTTTGCGCCCGCTCGAACGTTGAAACTCGTAATCAGCTGGTTCTGCCGGAAAACTCCATCCGAAACATATTGGTAAATGGGACCCGCTTTGGGGAATGGAAGCGGTCCGGATGAGAACGGCGTCCCTGGCGGTGGCGCGTTGACGTTCAAGGATAAAAACTGGTGAACTCCTCGCGCATTGAGGTAGGTAACGGTAAGATTCGCGATCTTCGTTACCTGACGCTCGACGCTGAACGCGGTCTGCATGATATATGGCGCGTGCAGTTCGGGATTGATCTGGTAGATTGTCTGGGCGGTCGGGGGCAATGTGTTGACTGGAGGCACGGCGGGATAAAACGTCGGCTCGGGTACGATCGCTTGTTGCTGTATCACACCGTTTTCACGGTACGCATTCAAAATCGACGTCTCTGTGAAGCGGTCGTAAAACAGACCGAAGCCGCCGCGCAAAACGGTCTTCGGAGCGCTCTTTCCTCCCCCTCCCAATCCCCAGGCGAAGCCGAGGCGAGGCGCCCAGTCATCATGGTCATGGATATCGCTTTGCGTTTCGAAGCGCAGACCGCCGCTCAGCGTGAGGTTAGGACGCAACTTCCAGTCATCCTGCACGTAGATGCCGGCGTCCACCATCGTGACGGGAACGCTGGCCGCCGTGCCGCTGGCGGTGCCGCTGATTGAAAATTGAAGCGGAGTACCCATCGCCGAACCCTGCTGGGCATTGGCATAAGTCATGAGGTCGGGGAATGTATAGGTTCCATTGAAGCCTGCATTCGACACATTAATGTCATGAATTGCGCGCAGGCGGGCGCCAAATTTAACGAAGTGTTTGCCCGCCGATATCGAAGTGTAATTCTGCAATTCGTAGTGGTCCTGGTGGTCTGTCGCTGTTCCCAAAGTGCTGCCACCACCCATAAACTCTCCAAACACGTCGATGGCTGGGGCCGTGCTCAGCGGATTCTGCTGGGTGTTCTCGCGCAAATACTGGAAGTGCGTTTCGTTCACCACCTTCGTTCCCAGAATTTGTGTGTCGCTGATCTGCACCGTATGTTCGGTGGAAGTGGTGTCATAGCCGGCCTCGGGCAACGCCAGTCCGCCCACGCCGGCGTTCTGCTGCGTATCTCGATAAAACTGGTACCGGGCGGTCAGCGTGTTGCCGGTGCTGACCTGATAGTCGAACCGTGTGCCGATGTTGGTTCGCGTGTGCGGGTTGGAGACGCTCTCCTGGAAGGGTATCGGCAGAAAGGCCGAGTTAAGGACGGTTGCGTTCACCACCGCGATTTCGTCGATGTTGCGCCGTTGCGTATCGAAGAAGAACGACGACTTTTTGTTGATAGGCCCGCCGAGATTTCCCTGGTAGATCACTGAGTCGTACGGTTGTTGTGCAGCATCTCCGAGGAAGGGGTTGCGGGTATTCAATCCCGAGCTGTTTCCCACGACCGAGAACTGCCCGTGATACTTGTCGGTGCCCGGCTTGGTGAAAATCTCGATCCGCCCATAACCGAGTTTGTCGTACTCGGCTGAAAACGGATTTGAGTTGATGCGAATTTCGCGGATCGACGACTTCGGCGGCAGTTCCCCAGCGGTAAATCCATCGACATAGAGCTGTCCGCCATTGGGTCCGGCCGAAGGCCCCGCCATTGCTTGCAGGTCGGCCAGCAATTCATCGGGATCGTCGGGAAGCGCGTCAAGATCCTGGCCGCGGAGCACGATCGCACTGGCATTGTTCGCGGGATTGACATCGAGCGTCGGCCCTTCCGACTCCACATTGACCTTTTCTTCTTTCACGTTGATGTCGAGCGCAATATTGAATTGCGTGACCTGTCCAGCCGCGACATTCACATCGGTTTGCCCGAAGATGGCGAAACCCTTTGCATTTGCGGTGACGGTGTACTTGCCGGGCGCCAGATTTCCAATTTCATAGCTGCCGCTGCGATTGGTCGTAGTCGAATGGGTCGGAACCCCGGATTCGACGATTGCCACCGTGGCATTCGGAACCACCGCGCCCGACGGGTCTGTCACTTGCCCATGCAAGCTTCCCGCGGGTGCCGGCGATCCGGACGACTGCGCCGCAGCCGGCATCTCCAGCGCGATCGACGCTGCGAGAACTAGAGTCGTCAAAGCCACGTTTGTGAGAGTGAAGGCCGATAAATACTTCAATCGCGCACCATTTTTTCCAGGAAGATCATGTTGAGGTTTGTTTACTGCGCGGCTTCCCCTTCTCCTCCAGACGTGTTGAGCGACCATGGCGAAAGCAGCGAAGACGCGCTGCGATTGGGCGCCGCCGTCAGGATTGCCTCCACTCCCGCCACCAGTTTGATCGCCGTAACGGCGTCCGAATTTCCGCCGGAGGTCGCCAGGATCACAACGGCATCGCCCTTCTGCAGGTCTGCCAGTTTGATCGCCGGCAATCGGCTCAGCATGCGCTGCAAGTCCGGAGGGCCGTTGCCCCCGCCCGCTCCGCCTTGCCAGTTACCTCTGCCCGCTCCCGGCCGAGCGCCTTGCGCATTGCCGCCTTGGACTGCGCCCCCTTGCCGACCTCCATTCACGCTCCCGCCGCCCTTTAGTCGCATGGCTATCCGTTGTGCCATTTCCGGCGAGAGTTTCCACATTTGCGAGTCGGAAGACACGTTCACCACGACTGGGCTCTTGGAGATCACATCCTGCACCGTGATCGTATTGGCCGAGGCATCGGTCGACTTGATCAGGCCCTCAATGTACGGAAACGATCCGGAGACAATTTCCTCCGCGTTCAATTCCGTGCCATCCGCGCTGCGTGTTCCGCGCGCGCGCAACTGATCTCCTGCTTTGATCTGCTCGATCGGAGCAGATTTCGCGTCATCGAATTTGACCGAACCGGGCGCATAGCGGCGCAAGACCGTGCCCTTGGCAATATGAACGGCAATATTTTTGTTCGCGCCTATGCGCCCGGGCGAAATAGTAATAACGCCCGTCCCAGCGTCCACAGACTTGACGACCCCATCCACCCCCCGTTTCTGCCAGTCCTCAAGATCGTGCTGCTGCTTCGCAGCCATATCGGATTGCTTCACCACAATTACTTCCAGGGCGGTGATGGTATGTTCATCCGCCGATGCCTGGCCGCGGACACGTACGACATCCCCCGGTTGCAGGTCTTGCGCCTTGATGGCAATCGCGTCTTTCAGGTCTTTTGCCCCCGGCAGCACGCGAAGGATCTTCGTCGAGTCCGATAAACTTGCGGTGATTTCGCCGCTGGCCCGGGCGACGGTGATCGAATCTCCCTGGATGCTCTTGATTGTCCCAACGGCCTTGGCGACTTGCGCGCCGGCATACGGGGTCGCCGTCATCATCAAAGCGAAAATCGCCGCAAACAGGCAGTTTCCGCGAAGGAATGTTTTTAGCTGTGCCTTCGCGGCGCAAAGGTGCAACAGCTTCTTCCGCAACGATTGCATGGTCTAACTGTAGCATCGCAAAATGGCCAGATCCGATTCTTTACGAAGATTTACCGGGCATTGACCGTGCTTTTACAGGATGTTTGGCAACTGCAACTCCATCGTCATGCATCCAGTCAAATATCTCTTGTTGGGGATGAGAAAATCATGCTTGCGCGGATGTGCGGGTTGGCCGGGAAGTCCGGTTTTGCTGAGCAGGCTGGGCCGGTCGCAGCGGGTCTTTTCTGCCGCTTGAACCCGGCTTTCCCGGGTTGGGCGGAGACGACGCTCGCCGTATATGCGCTATTCTCTTGTCGCGGTGTGGCGCTCTGAAAACTTCCCCAGATAAAGACAAATGCCAGACAAACGCTAATCGGAGGACGCGCGGTGACCCAGACCCGGCCGTACAATCCCCGGCCCACTGAAGATAGAGAGACAGAAAGTTTTGCTCGCCAGTTTTCACCAGGCAAACCGGCTTTGGGTAAGCGGTTCGCCTATGTGCTGATCGCGGCGTTGTGTGTGGTTCCGGGAGTTGGCCCATGGGTAAGGATTTGGGCTCAGGATGCGGCTACCACCATCGCCGTTGACGTCAAGGTAGTGACTCTGCCGGTTACCGTCCGCGACAAACATGGCAAGATTGTCCGCGACCTTACCAAAGACGATTTCACGCTGCAGGAAGACGGCCGACCCCAAAACATCAAGTATTTTTCGCAGGATGCAAACCTTCCGCTTACTCTCGGATTGCTTGTCGATACCAGCCGCAGCCAGACCAACGTGCTCGAGGCGGAACGCAATGCGAGCCGCAGTTTTCTCGATCAGATGCTGGTGCAGCCGAAGGACAAGGCCTTTCTCATTCATTTTGATCGTGAAGTCGAATTATTGCAGGACCTGACTTCATCGCGCGAAAAGCTGCAAGCGGCGCTGGAGTTGCTCAAGACGCCCTCGGACCGTGAGCAATCCAACGATCCGAATGATTCCGACGACTCACGCTCGGGTTCGCATCACGGCGGCGGTACCCAGCTTTACGACGCCGTTTATCTGGCGTCGAATGAGTTGATGAAGAAGCAGCCGGGCCGGAAGGCGATAATCATTCTTTCAGACGGCGTTGACCGCGGCAGCAAGACTTACCTCGAGGGCGCCATTGAGGCAAGCCAACGTGCCGACACGGTGATCTACTCCATCTACTTCGCGGAACCGCACCGCAATGAAGGCCAAAGGCCAGGCGGAATGGGACGCGGCGGCGGCGGCTGGCCCGGCGGCGGTGGCGGCTGGCCGGGTGGGGGCGGTGGCTACCCCGGCGGCGGCCGAGGCGGTCGCGGAGGCCAACGCCGCACCGAAGACTCGCACGTCGATGGCAAGAAGATTCTTGAGCGGATTTCCAGAGAAACAGGCGGGCGGTTCTTTGAAGTTACTAAAAAGGAAACCGTCGGCGACATCTACGACAGCATCGTCGAAGAACTGCGCGTGCAGTACAACATGGGTTTCACCCCCGACAAAGACAGCGCATCTTCCGGCTATCATCACATTACGTTAGCGGTAAAGAAAAAGGACATGACCGTGCAAACGAGAGATGGATACTACGCGGATCGCGACGTTGCAGATCGCAAGGATTAAGCTCGCCGATCGGGTGGCTGCGTTGCACCTACAACCTCGGGGGCATTAATTCGCCGCGAGTTCCTCCTGTAGCGCCTGCCCTAAGCCCGCCTGCCGCTCCACGCTCAACTTCGTCCCGCCTGATGTCAGATAAAGGACGTCAATTGCCATCTGCCCTTCGGTTTCAATCAGTGCAATTTCGATATTGCACTCATGTTTCGAGACCAGCGAGCACATACGGTAAAGCAGTCCGGGACGATCCTGGGTCAAAATCTGCACCAGCGTGCTGTGCGCCGAACAGTCATCGTCGAATTCAATCTGGGTCGCGACCTTGACCTTAGCGCCATGGAGTTTCTCCGATTTCAAACGATCGCGCAACATCCGCGCCACGTCGGCCTCGCCTTTGATCACGGCGGCGATGCTTTTCTTTAGACGCTCCCACTCCTGCAGGTTCATCTCCAGGGTGCGAAAGCGGTCCGTGAAATAGAACGTATCCACCACCGTGCCCGCGGCGTTCGAGAAGGCATTTGCTTTCACGATATTCATTCCCCACGCGGCCAGCGCGCCTGAAACCGAAGCGAACAGAAAGGGCCGGTCGTTCGTGATCAATGTCAGCTCATAGCAGTGGCGAACTTGTTTCAAATTCAGCTGGACGCCGTCCTGCCCCAGCCGCGCGGCCATTTCGGCATGCGCCAGAACATCGGTCGCGCCGTGGATCCGCAGATACCGTTGCGGCAATCCTTCCAGAAAGATATTGATCTTCTTGCCCGCAACCGGCGCCAGCGACCGCACATGCGCAAGATTTGACGAAGCGAGGGTTGAATGAGCAACGGCCGAGTCGTCGTTGGCGGTGTGCAAGCGCTCATCGGCGCTGCGGCTCAAATAATTCGCGCACGCAATGTACAGCTGCCATAAGTTATCCGCTTTCCACGGCGTCATGGCCTCCGGATTCACGGCTTTGATGTCGGCATACGTCATCAGGCATAGCATCTTCAGGCGTTCGGGTGCTCCCACCTTTTCCGCAAACGACTTCACATTTGCCGGATCGAATACATCGCGCCGCATCGCCGCCGACATCTCCAGATGGTTAGCTACCAGATAACGCACCGTCTCGCGATCCACCGGATCTAGATCGAGCCGCTCGGTGCAACTGTCCGTGAGTTTCAGGCTGAGCTCAATATGATTCTCGCTGGGCACAGCTTTGCCGGAGTCGTGCAACAGCAGAGCCAGGTAAAGCAATTCCGGCTGCTCCAATTCGCTCAGCAATCCGGCAAAGCGCTGGTCCCATTCCGACTTCGATTCTTTCAGTCGATGCAGATTCTCTATGGCCAGGAACGAATGCTCATCGACGGTGTAACGATGATAGAAATCCCGAACCACCAGCGCCTCGATCCCCTTCAATTCCGGCAGCAGGAGGGCGAGCAGGCGGAGCGCGTTCATGGCTCGCAAAGCGTCGGCGGCATGTGGCTGCACCAGAGTTTCCTGTAAGTAAAGCCACAACTCGGCACCTCGCGGAGGCGTTGCCGCCAGCGCCGGCAGGGCTTGCTCAACCTTATATTCGGTGGTCGTGCTCAGCTTCAGGCCATGCTCGGCCATAAAATGAAAAAGTCGCAGCAGCATTTCCGGATCGCGCAGTTGGGTGCCCCACGTCTCGCGATTTTCGAGACGTGGGCCGCTCCCGGTTGGCTGTGTTTGTTTCAAAAAGATCAGGCCATCGACGACCGAGAAATCGTCGCTTGGGACTTTCGACCGCCAGCCCTGGAACTGCTTGTACAACGACGACCATGCCGCCGGAATTTCCTCCAGCAATTGGTTGCAGACCCGATGCACACTGCGCACGTGGCCGAAGTAGAGG
>JBAVAA010000075.1:0-2158 GCA_049585515.1 Terriglobales bacterium
GCAGTATAGAAGCGACATCGCCAGCAAGCAGAAAGACATCGACGCCGCCCGACAGCAATTAGACGCATTGCAAGAGCAGGCGCGAAAGGCCGGGCTCCAAGAGCAGGAAAAGGACAACACTAAGGACAAGGACAAAGATAAAGACAAGGACAGCGACAAAGACACCAGCAAAGGCACCACCCCAAATAGCGACAAGGATAAAGATTAAGGATAAAGACAACGACAAATAGCCGGAAGATTGCAACTCGATCTTCAAATCAAGCCATCAATCAGAACCTGACCGCTGATGGCGACAGCTGACGGCTGTTTTACCCCATCCGCTCCCGAATCTGCCGCGCGTGATGAAGCCCGTGCAACCAGTGGAACTTCCGCCACTCCTCAGCCGTTAAAGGGCCGAGAATAGGGTGATCCAGGATCTTCGTCCGGACGCCAAATTTCCGCTCGCATTCCTCCAGGCCCGCGCCCATCCGCTGCAGCTCAGGCACGATCGCTTGCCGCGCCTCTTCGGGCGGCATGCCTCGTGGGACCGCACGTTCCGGCGCTTTTCGTCCTCCCGGCAAATACCCGAGATTCACCACCAGCAGCGTGGCCAGCCGATCTTTAAACGTGGCGCGAGTCGCCAATGGAGCGCCTTGTTCCAAACATTTCCCCAATCCGCGGTTGGTGTGCTTGTAAGTAAGGAAAAGGTGCTCCAGAATTTGCCCGGCGTTCCATTTTTCGGCAGGAGCCTTAGCCAGATCGCCAACTTCCGCGCCGCCAACCGCATCTTCGAGTTCGCGCCGCAAGCGTTCGAGATAGGAATTCATGACGCCAAGTGAGTACCCAAGTGAGTACAATGATCCGCGACCCAAAAACTGATTGGGAAAGCCGTCAATGAAAAAACTTGCCTTCGCAGGTGCAATTCTAGCAGCAGCAATAACAGGACTAGCAATAACCATGATGTCCGCGTGCTCTTCCGAGCCCACGAAGCCCGCGACGTCAGAGAAGCCGCAGCCGAAGCCGCCCGAGGCCATCACCGGCAGCAGCGCATTCTTCAAGTGCTACGTCTCCGCCCGCCTGTGGGCGCCCGACGCGCAGGCCTACCGCGCGGAATCGGCAGCCTCGGCGGACTTCAAAGGCCGGGATGGTAAAGCCGGCGAGTGGCGCGTAGGATTCGCCTCGTCCGCGCAGCATGCAATCAAGACCTACACCTGGGCCAACGGCGATATTTCACACGGTGTCGATGACACTTACAGCCCGACTAATTCCAGTACCCAGATTTTCAACGTCCAGTTTCTGAAAACCGATAGCGATAAAGCCTTCGCCATCGCCCAACAGCACGGCGGAGAAAAGCTGCTGCAGAAAGAGCCCGACACACCGGTTCTGTATGTGCTGGAGTGGAACCGCCAGGAAAACGTCCTACTCTGGCACGTGATTTACGGAACTGACCGCGAAACAGCCAAGCTGCGAGTGGCCGTCAACGCCTCCAACGGAGAGTTTTCGCGTGTAGAGAAATAAAATTAGAGCTACGAGCTTCGGTCCACGAGCGAGAAGAGATGGGTTGCACGAAGCTCACGGCTAGTAGCTCGAAGCAGGCTATCGCGCCTTCGCCAGCCGAATTAGCGAAGCCCGCGCATCCTTGGCAAACGGCCCTTCTGGCAAGATCTTCAGATATTGTGCGTAGTATTTCTTCGCATCTGTTTTATCTCCCAGTTTCTCCTGGCACACTGCCAGACGGAAACTGGCAATCGCGTCATTGTCTTTGTAATACAGAGCATCCTTATATCGTTCAAGCGCCGCTTTGTAGTTCTTGCGCTTGAAATAAAAATCGCCGACCTCAATATCTTTTTTGGCTTTCAGGGGGTTCCAGGGATGAAACTCGTCGATGCCCAAGTCCGGGTTGTCCGGAGCTTCAAGGTCAGCGACCGCCGCTTTGCTGGCAGGATGATTCTTGGCATCGTCTTTGGGCGGGCTGATATCGATTCTGGTATCGCGGCTGGAACTTTCCCCGGCCTCGCGATTAGGGTCAGCCTGGTCTGAAGGCGCCTTGTCAGACGAATCCTGCCCCAGCGCTAGAGTCGCCAGCAGCGCCAAAGAAGCAATCAGCAAGCGAATTCGCACGTTCCTATTGTATCGCTTCAGTTTCGTATCAGGCTGATCAACCGGCTTTTTGCAATTC
>JBAVAA010000076.1:0-5891 GCA_049585515.1 Terriglobales bacterium
GCCATCGACCGTATAGTCCTTGGTGAACCATTGTCCGCCGTTGATCACTGCCCCATAAGGACTGCTGATCGGAGAATAGCCCGGAGTAATAGCAACTGCAAAGTCCTCCACATTGCGTCCGCCGCCATAAATGCTCAGGGGCAGATCAGTGACCACGCTGCCCTTCATGTTCGTGCCAATCGACGCGCTCTCCTCGTCCAGGACAGGGGCATCAGCGGAAACGGTGACGGAATCGCTTACCGAGCCTACCTTCAGCGCGGCGTCGATGCGCGCCACTTGCGTCGATTCCAGCGTGATCGACGGGCGGCGCAGAGTCTCGAATCCATTCCGTTTGAATTCAACTGAATATTGCCCCGGAAAGAGATCGGGCACGACATAAATACCATCCTTGTTGGAAACGGTCTTATTCGCCTCATTTGTGCCGGTATTGGTAACCGTCACCTCCACGCCGGGGACTAGCGCGCCCGAGGTATCCGTCACCGTGCCGGTAATGGAAGCGCGATTGGTCTGTGCATATACATTTTGGATCGAGAGCGAGAACATCGCTGCCATCATCACGATGAGAAGAGGAAGTGTCCAGCCCAACCGGGGAATGCGCCGCATAGTGCCTCCTGCGTTTAGATTACAAGTTGAGTAAACGTGTACTCACAATGCCAAACCGCTCTCTTGGGCAGCAACTCAACGTGGGAGCCGTCCGAAAACATAGACCCCTCCCGGCCAATTGTCAAGCGACTCTGCTGGTACCGCGATACATGAAACAGGTTTCTGTCAGCCCGCGTAAACCTTTGCTCTCCAGTGTCAATAATCCACCTGATACAGGCGCCCTTCGAGTTGAACCGGACCCTCTTCCGACGACGAACACTCAATCGTTACCGGGACCGCGGGATTGAGCGTTCCATGCCGAATCTCTCCCACTGCCCACGACAAGCCGCTCCATATAACTTTGTCGTAGTTGATTTCAATGGGAATGGGCTTTCCGTCCTGCGAGGCAGTGAGCGTGAATACTTTGCCCATATTCGTACCATTCGGCGGTCCACCCTTCCAACTGCGCATAATGGTTCCGTCTTTGGCAGATCGTTGCTGCATGACGATGCGCAAGTCGCCATTTTTCGGGGCGCTGATCGTCGCCTGGATCGCATTCTTGCCGCGGGGCGCGAATATTGCGCTGACCGGCTCGATCGAACGCGGGATGACGACATCGTCCTGAATACCCAGATCGTATTCCGGACGCGCATATTTCCCGTAACCGACAACCGCCATCTGTCCCGGACCGAGCTTAATCTTGTCGCCTGCGAGCGCAGGCTGAAATCCCGCGTCGCGGAAGATGACCCGGCCTTCGCCAATCGCTTTTTGTTCTTGCGAAAGCCGGGGTATCTGGAGTTCTTCGATGCTCTGCGCCGGATTTACTACGGCATACACTTCGCCGTCCGCGTCTAGCGAACCGAAGCCGTACGGCTGAACATCTCCGGGAATCCCTCCAAATGTCTTGCTTCGCCCCATCGACTGCAGGCGGAGATAGAGCGATTCCACCTTCGCAAACCAGCGGGCATCGTCATCGCTGAGGAACTCCAGGTTGCCGTGAACCGTGTTCACCCAGCCGCCGCGCGCCATCATCAGGATCAGCGCGCCTTTCCAGGCATGGTTGCGGCGGTAATAGATCGTGCCTGTGTTTCCGAGCATGAAGCCGGTCGAGTCGATGCGCTCCAACGGAAGAAAACTTTGCTCGTAGCGCCGGACCATGTGGTCGCTGTAGATATCCATTGAGCGCCAGAAATTCATTTCCGGCACGTCGGAGGGCCGCGGGTCACCGGAGTAGAGCGAATCGAATACCTCGAGCCAGCGCAGATCGACAGCGCTGCGAAAGGGAAAAGGTCCCGCTGTGGATTCGATGTCTCCGCCGAAACCGTTGAATGCCACCAGAACAACGCCCGGGTTGCGCTGGCGGAATTTTTTGAGCGCTTCCCGAAAGGCATCGACGTTACGCGACCAGATTTCCTGCGGGGTCAGGTTTTTTTCGCTCGCTGGCGCGGCCGCGCGGAAGTCCACGAAATCGAATTTGAACATGCGGATGCCGCGGTCGTACCAGTATTGCAGCGTGTCCATGAAGTTGGGCAGAAAGCCGCCTTCGAAAAATGACACTTCTCCTTTATTCGGAGTGAGGGAACTCTGCCACTCTGGGATGGCGTCGATCTTTACCAGCGCATTTGTTCCGAACCATAGGCCGGGCAAAATGCCATTGTCGCGGCACCGCTTGATCCAGGCATCGGGACCGTTCGGCCAATTCGGTTTGCGCCAGGCGCGATATCCGCCGTCCGGCGCAAACCAGAAGGCATCCATCATGTAGTAATCGACGCGTACCCCAAAGCGACGCAGGCGCAGGATCTCATCCAGTTCCTTCATCGCGAGTTGCTCGGTCAGGGGAATATTGTCGGAGAGTTCATCGTAGGCAGACCAATCGTTATAGACAAAAATAGGGTCGCGAGCCAGTGGCGCGCCTAGTTTATGAGGATCCCATTTTGCAGCAGCCGAATGTTCAGAGTGTTGAGGGCTGGCATCCACGGGTTGCGTATCCCGCTGCCCCGCATTGAGCGTAGCTTTGTCGCAAAATAAAAAAATAATCAGGAACTGCAGCAAACGGGAGAAGTTGGCGATTCGCATCATTAGCAGATCCTGTGAGGTCTGTTAAGCCCTGTTCACTGCCTCGGCTGTTCGAATCAATGCCGGCAGCACATCTGCGAGCGCACCCTTCCCGGGCTCGCCGAAGGCAAAATACAATTTGCGATAGAGCGGGTACAAATCATCGTAAACGTGCTGCTCCGAGGCCTGAGGCTGGAACACTTTGTGCGGAGGGCAAACAGCTTTTTGTGCCCCTTCCACGGTGGGGAACGTTCCCGCCGCGAGGAATGCGAAGATCGCAGAGCCGAGGCCTACCACATTGCCGCTTGGAACCAGCACCGGACGCTGCAAGACGTTTGCATAGATCTGATTTAATACGTCGTTTTTCTGTGGAATGCCGCCCGCATTGATTACACGCTTGACCGTGACACCGTGTTCCGTCATGCGATCGAAAATGACGCGGGTGTGAAACGCTGTGCCCTCAATCGCGGCAAACATTTCATCCCGTGCGGTACTTTGCAGGTTCCAGCCGAGCGTGATCCCGCGCAAATTCGGATTGACCAGCACCGTGCGGTCGCCATTGTCCCAGGTCATGCGGAGTAGTCCAGTCTGACCGGCGCGATATTTTTCCAATCCATGGTTCAGCGTTTTCACGTCCGTGCCGCATCGAGTCGCAATCGCGCTGAACATGTCACCGGCGGCGGACAGTCCGGCTTCGATGCCAGTGCGCTGCGGATGCACACTGCCTCGGACTACGCCGCAGACCCCAGGAACCAGGTTCACGGACGGGGTGATTCCAATCACACAGATTGCTGTGCCGATCACGTTGACCACATCGTCCGTCCCGCAACCTGCGCCGATCGCATCCCAATGTGCATCGAAGGCGCCGACCGGAATCGGGATGCCAGCTTTGAGGCCGAGTTGTTCGGCCCAGTAAGGCGAGAGCGTTCCAGCGATTTGATCCGACGTTGCGTATTCCCCGTCGAGCTTTTCGCGAATACCTGCGAGCAGCGGATCCACTCTGGTGAGGAACGTTTCCGAAGGCAAGCCTCCGAGCTGGCGGTTCCAGAGCCACTTGTGTCCCGCGGCGCACACGCTTCGTTTTACTTTTTTCGGGTCGGTGACGCCGCAGAGCGTGGCCGCTACCATGTCGCAATGCTCTAGCGCTGTGACCAAACTGGAGCGCTTTCCGGGATTATGGCGAAGCCAATGCAGCAGTTTGGAGAACCCCCACTCCGATGAGTAAATTCCTCCGCACCATTGGATGGCCTCTAAACCTTCGCGATGAGCGGCGGCGGTGATTTCTGCGGCTTCGCCTTTGGCGCGGTGGTCGCACCATAGGTAGTAGTCATCCAACGGTTCCAGATTCTTGCCCACCGGAACGACGGATGACCCTGTGGTATCGAGCGCTATTGCTTCGATCCGATCGCCGGCGATGCCGGCTTTTTTCAACGCCGCGCGGGTTGCGGATGCCAGCGCTTTCATTTGGTCGGAGTGAGACTGCGTCGCGAACTCCGGATCTTGCGGCGTGCGATGAAGCGGGTACTCGGTCACAGCGGATTCCAGCAATCCCTTTTCGCTGTCGACTACCGACGCGCGCACGCTTAGAGTCCCGAAGTCCACTCCGATGACCACCGGCATCAGCAGGCTCCTTGATGTTGGTGCCAGTACATGTCCCAGCCGAAATAGCGGGTAGCGGCTTCATGCACGGCGGCCGCAACGGAGGATAGGTTGGCAGCAACGTGGTGCTCGAATCCCTTTTCGCAGATGTAACGCAGCAGCCTCTGCAAGTCGGGGATCTCGACCACGCCCGCACCGCCAAAGGTGTTGAGCGGGTCATCCGTAAAACGGCCCTCGCCTACGTAGCCGCGCATTTTGCCGGCGGTGTCGTTGGTGGAAAAGCGCGCAAAACTCATTTTCTCCGGCTTGATCAACCCGACGCACGTGCCGAACGTGTTCTCTTTGCCCACTGTGCCCGCGATGATCTCCTGAAAGTCCATCTTTACGGAGCGGAAAAAATGTTTGGGGAGATTCGAGCAATGAAAGCAAACTGCCTTATTCGGATCCGATCCATAATTATTGTTCCAGTCCAGTAGCGCCGACGGCGATTCTGAAGCCAGCCGCAGCGCGTGCATTCCGATCACGCCGCAGATATCGACTTCGCAGGCGCTGGAGAGCAGACTGTCACTCATCATGCTCATCACGGTGCAAGGCACAACGCCGAGGTTCTCCTCAATCGATGTCCAACACTGAACCGCGCTGACGGACACTTCAGTTGCCTCCATCCACTGATCTACGACCGCCCCGAGTTTCGCCATCTTCATCAGAGCTGCCGCCGGCACGCCGCTCGAATCTACATATTTCTTGATCGATGCCAGCTTCGCCTGCGCCAGATCGTCGTTGTCTTTCATGCGCTCGATCCGTCCCAAAACTTCGGAGAGGTCGAGCGTCTCAATCGAAATCCCCTGCGATTCCAGTATCTTTTCGCTGTAGCGAACCGTATTGAACGCAGTGGGCCGAGCGCCGATGGCTCCGACTCGAAGATTGCGAAATCCATTGACCACCCGGCACACGGCGGCAAACCACTGCAGATCCCGGGCAAACTCAGCGGAATCGGGAGCCTCGGTGTGAAGTGTGGTGAGCGAATACGCGATGCCGTACTGCTGGAGATTGTTGCAAGCTGACATCTTTCCGCAGAAGCTGTCTCGGCGAGAGGCGATGGTCATTTTTGTAGGATCGTCGGGAGTCGCTTGGATGAGCACCGGCACACGGAGGTCGGCCCAGCGCAAAGTATCGGCGATTGCTCGCACTTCGCCAAAGTTTGGAAGCGTGACGATGATGCCATCGATGCGATCCCGGTTGCGTCGAAACAACTCCGCGCAGCGATGCGATTCCTCTCTTGTCTCGACCGCTCCGTACTTGCTTTCTTCCGGCGTTAATGCCACCACCTCCATGCCCGCAGACCCGAGAGTGCGAAGCATTTCTTCGCGGCCGCTCTTCGCCAGGTGATCGGGGAAAAAGCCGCGGTTTCCAACGATCAGGCCCATGGTCATTTTTTTTTGTGGCATAAAATCCCTCGCTGCAAGAATGTTCTTAAGACTTTCGGTTCGGAGCGAACTTAAAGCAGTAAAGAAGCCCAATCACTGCCAGCACGGCTCCCCACCAAACATTCGCGTGCAAAGAAAACAGCACCACGGGATTCGCAGGAGGACGGAACACTTCCCAAATGCCTGCGCCCGTTATCAACACGCCGTAGACGAGCAGAGACAAACCGA
>JBAVAA010000077.1:0-17258 GCA_049585515.1 Terriglobales bacterium
ACTTCGAGGTGGCCGGTACGGGCAAAATCGCAAGCAATGTTTTCCTCTTTGATTATGCGCTCAACCGTATCTATGGTTTCAAGTGATGCGGCATACATCCGCCGCGTAAGCTCTCTTCCATACCTCGAGAGGAGTTTGTTGACGCCCAACTTCAATCCAGTGAGCACCATGCCGCCGTTGCGCGAACTCGCGCCCCAGCCGATGGTTTCCGATTCGAGCACAACCACCTTTGCTCCGCGTTTGGCCAGCGAAAGCGCAGCCGAGAGTCCGGTGAATCCCGCGCCGATGATGGCAACGTCAGCGCTCTCCGGCAATGGAAGCTCCGGAGGAACAGGCATTTGTACCGTGTTGAGCCAGTAGTTCTGTTCCTGGGGCATACTGATCGCTTAGGATATTAACCAAGCTACAGCACCGCCGTCTCCTGGATCATCCGGCCCTCCGCAAAGCGCGAGAAGTTCAGCAGAGACGCGTCGATCAAATCCGTCTTCCCAGTCAAAATCAAATCGCTGAGAATTTTCCCGGTCGCTGGCGAGTGCATCACGCCGTGTCCGCTGAATCCGTTGGCAAAGAAAAAGCCCGGCACCTCGGCAGACTCACCGAGAATTGGATGATGATCCGGCGTCATTTCATAAAGCCCGGACCAGGCGCGCTGGGGATTGACCGCAACATTCTCGAACACGGGCACGCGATCCGCCGCCCGAGTCAGGATCTTTTCGATGAAGCCGACGTCGAAATCGTTCTTGTACCCAGGCGTTTCTTCCGGATCGTTCCATGCCAACAGGAAACCGCGACTCTCCGGACGAAAATGGAAGCCGCTGGACATGTCAACGATCATGGGTGCTGTGTGCGGAAATTGATCAAACGGCTCCGTCGGAACGAGCATGCGGCGCAAAGGTTCGACTGGAAGATCGATCCCAACCATCCTCGCGATCGAAGCGGCCCATGGTCCTGCACAGTTAACCACGATGCGCGCGGAAACCGCATCGCGGGTGGTCGCAACCTCGAGGCTCGAATCCTTGCGTGCGATCCCGATTACGCTTGCGTTTTTCCACAGAGTAGCGCCGTGATCGCTTGCCCAAGTCATAAACCCGATCATGGCGCTGTAGGGATCGACAAAGCCATCGCTGGAGCAGAAGCTGCCGCCAACAATGTCATCCGCGCGGAGCTGCGGAAACAGGCCGCGAATTTCGTCGCCGGCAACAAGGCGCACATTCTTCAGTCCCAGGGCAATCTGCTTCTCGTAGTTGGCGCGCAGGTAGGCCATGTGCTTTTCATTCGTCGCACAAAAAAGATACCCCTGCGCCCGATAGTCGCAAGGGTAGCCAAGCCGCTCTTCGAAGCTCGCATAAAAAGGAATCGAGTAGAGCGACATCTGGATGTTGACCGGCGTCGAAAACTGCGCCCGCACTCCGCCCATGCTCTTGCCCGTGGATCCCTTGCCCTGCGCCGTCTCGCGCTCAATCACAAGAACGTTCTTGCAGCCCGCCGCAACCAGATGGTAGGCGATGCTGGAGCCGACAATCCCTCCGCCGATGAGAACGACGTCCGCGGTGTACATGACAGTGGAGTGATTGTAAATGGATAACTGTCGTAGAATCGCGGTTGCGCCACGCGAGGTGGCATCAATGAGCTTTAATGAGACGGGACGTCTCGTAATTCTCAGCGGGCCGTCCTGTGCCGGGAAGAGTCCGCTCTACAAGGCGTTTGGCAAGTTCTATCCTGAGTTGCAAAGCCAGCTTCAGAAATTGGTTCTCGTCAACAGCCGAGCCCCGCGTCCCGGCGAACTAGATGGCGTCGATTTTCATTTTCGAACGCGCGCTCAGGTCGAGGCGTTGAGAGCGGACAATCAATATGCCGTAATCGAGGCCCGCAGCGACCTGCACGCACTCGATGTTCAAGAGCTCGAGAATTTGCTTCGAGGTGGGGATGTTTTCTTCGAGGGCAATCCCTCAGTAGGCCGAGCGCTGCAGACGCACCCTCGCCTTGCCAGTGTGAACCGGCTCACGATTTTTCTTTCACCGCTTTCAAAGGAGGAGATCGGTTACTTAAAGGCGCAGCGCAATATGTCGTTGCAGGAGTTCCTCACCGATATCATGCGGCGCAAGCTTTTGCGCCGGACGCGGCGTCAAAAAGAAAATCTATCGGCCAAAGACCTGGAAGACATCGAGACTCGCGCTTCGAGCGCCTACCGTGAACTGCAATTGGCGTGGCACTTCCAACATGTGATTCCGAATCACGATGGCGAGGACAGCGACAACTGGGAGGCATTTTATTACTTGATTGGCGACGCTCGTAAAACCCTCGACGCATTTGCCGCCTTGCTCAAAGGCCACGTCCCACCAAGCGTAGAGAAGTGGGAAGAAGATCTCATGCCGGCGAGCTAGATAAGAACGATTGTAGCGCCGCTGTCCGGCGGGCGTCTCGCCCGCCGAGCCGAGTGCAAGAATATGTCCGCGGACACTCAGGTTGCCGGCGCTACCTCGTTCTTTTCGCTCAGTCGGCCACGACCGCAGGCTTGGAGACATCGGCCAGCCACTCCGAGCGTTCCAACTCCTGTGCATCGATAACAGCGATCGCGGCGATGTTGACGATCTCTTCCACCTCCGCGCCCCGCGACAACAAATGCACTGGCTTGCTCATCCCCATAAGAATAGGACCGATCATTTCGGCGCCGCCGATCTTGGCCAGCAGCTTGTAAGCGATGTTGGCGGAATTCAGGTCGGGGCAGATCAGCACGTTGGCGCCACCCTGAAGCGCGCTGAAGGGATACATTTCCTTCAGCATCTTGGGGGAGAGAGCGACGTCGGCCATTACCTCGCCATCCACCACCAGGGTCGGGTCCGCCTTGTGCAACAGCTCCACGGCTTTGCGAACTTTCTCGCAGAGCGGGTGTTTGGTGCTCCCAAAGCTGGAAAACGAGAGCAGCGCGACTCGCGGCACGACGTCGAATCGCCGCGCCGTCTCGGCCGCAGAAAGAGCAATTTCCGCCAGATCTTCCGCCGTGGGATCGATATTTACGGTCGTGTCAGCTAGAAAGTAAATGTCCCCCTTGCGTGTGATCAAGGCATAGCAGCCCGCAACCGTATGCAGCCCTTCGCGCATGCGCACAATCTGCAACGCCGGACGGAGCGCATCGGGATAATGCTGCGAGACGCCGGACACCAGCGCATCGGCATCCCCCTTGTTCACCATCATGGCAGCAAAAACGTTGCGATCGTTGATCAGCGTGCGAGCTTCGCTAGGTGTTACACCCCGGCGCTGCCGCAATCGGCATAGTTCCTGGATGTAAGCTTCGCGGAGCGGAGAATCTGCCGGATCGATGACTCGGACGTCCTCCAGATCCAACCCCAGATCGACCGATTTTGCCTGTATCACCGAGTTGTTGCCCAGCAGGATGGGAAGCGCGATTTTCTCCTCCACCAGGCTGTGGCAAGCGCGCAGGATTTTCTCGTTCTCTCCCTCCGGAAAGACCACAGACTTAGGTTTGGCTTGCGCTTTGCGAATCATGATCCGCGAGATCTCGTGGGCCTTCCCCAGGCGACGCTCGAGTTGCTCGCGGTACTCTTTGAGGTCGACCGGTTCCTGCGCCACGCCGGTGCGCATGGCAGCTTCAGCTACGGCGGAAGCCTCCCAAATCAGCACGCGCGGGTCAAACGGCGTGGGAATCAGGTAATCTGGGCCGAATTTCAGCCGCTCTACTCCATAGGCCCGGCAGACTGAGTCGGGCACGTCCTCCTTGGCAAGAGCAGCCAGGGCGCGGGTCGCGGCCAGCTTCATCTCATCGTTGATGGCGGTAGCGTGCACATCGAGGGCCCCACGGAAGATGAAAGGAAAGCCCAGAACGTTATTCACCATGTTGGGATAATCCGAACGGCCAGTGCACATGATGACGTCGGGGCGGCAGGCTTTGGCATCCTCGTAAGAAATTTCTGGGTCGGGATTTGCCATGGCGATCACAATCGGACGAGGCGCCATCGAGCGCACCATGTCCTGCGTAACCACGCCACCGACCGAGAGTCCGAGGAACATATCGGCGCCCACCATGGCCTCCGCCAGTGTGCGCAGCTTGGTGTCATGCGCGAAGCGCTCTTTGTGAGGATTCATGCCTTTCGTGCGGCCCTTGTACACGACTCCCGTGGTGTCGCACAGAGTAATGTTCTCCCGCTTCACGCCCAACCGAATGTAATGCTCGGCGGTGGCTATAGCCGAGGCGCCGGCGCCGTTGACCACGAGAGTTATTTTGCCGATCTCCTTGCCCACCACTTCCAGAGCGTTCAAGAGCGCAGCCCCGGAAATAATCGCGGTGCCGTGCTGGTCGTCGTGGAAAACCGGAATCTTCATCGTCTTCTTCAGGGTCTCTTCGATGTAGAAGCACTCGGGCGCCTTGATGTCTTCGAGGTTGATTCCGCCGAAGGTCGGTTCCAGAAGTTGACACACCTTAATAACATCTTCGGGATCGTGGCTGTTGACCTCGAGATCAAAGACATCCACATCGGCAAAGCGTTTAAACAGGACGGCTTTGCCTTCCATGACCGGCTTACCGGCGAGGGCGCCGATATCTCCCAGCCCCAGCACCGCCGTTCCATTGGTGACCACAGCAACCAGATTTCCGCGGCCTGTGTACTTGAACGCATCATGCGGATTCTTCTCAATTTCGAGGCACGGTACAGCCACGCCCGGCGTATAGGCCAGGCTCAGATCGCGTTGCGTCCGGCACGGTTTTGTGGGAGTGACCTCAATTTTTCCCGGCCGCGATCCGTAATGGTAGTCGAGCGCTTGCTGCTTGGTGACTGACATGGTTTCTCCTGTTCCATAGGTCGCCTCGCCTCTGATCGAGGCTCTGAGTGGCATCAAGGCACACCATGCGACCGTAATCAGTCTCCTCCACCGCGAGACCAGAAACCGTGATGGAGATCACAGCCTCTTGTCCATCCGCGTGGCGGTCGCAGCCGCACTTTGGATAGGAGTGGATACCGAACGCCAAATGCAGGATTCAAAACAACTTCATAATTACCGAGCGATTGGAAGCGGAAGGAATCCGCCCCAAGGCATCCTCGCCTTGAACCCTATCCTCTATGCAATCAATGATGGATCAATCCATCCGCACCGTCAGCGGCGGCGGGGCCACCGACAACCCCTCAACCTCAACTGTCCAAAGATCGCCTCTAATGGTCAGATGGCCGGCCGTGAGGGTTCCGGAGCTGACAATTTCGCCCGCGCTCAAGGGCTGGTTTGGGAATCGTCGCACGATGGCGGCGCCGAGTTCCGCCAGGCACAAGGCAGGACTTTTTAACGAGTTCCTGCCGGATCCTTCCTCAACAAACTCTCCGTTCTTCGCCACCCGCACCCCAAATCGCGGAAACTCCTCCACCAGCGCGGCAACGCGATCGGGCAAAACCGGCATCCGCTCTCCGACTACAAGTGCAGCATGCAGTCCAAAGGAAGCAACGAAATCGCTGGGATGAAAC
Source organism: Terriglobales bacterium (assembly GCA_049585515.1). Classification (GTDB taxonomy): domain Bacteria; phylum Acidobacteriota; class Terriglobia; order Terriglobales; family Acidobacteriaceae; genus Acidiflorens. The sequence goes on from JBAVAA010000077.1 coordinate 5,469, forward strand.
TGCCAATCTGGAAAAGGACAATCAATGATCTCAAATCCCACCGCGACCCAATCCGCGAATGCAAGCGCAGTGGCGGCATCGGGGGCCACGCCGCCCCCAACCATAGGCGCATGTTTCAAACCGAAAATAATCTCGGGCTCGATTTTCAGCGAACGCGAATGTGGAAGCGACAGCGTAGCCGAGTTGTGCTTACTGTAGTGCACCGTGTCGTCATACATGTGGGCCCAAACCAGGGTTTCAAGTTTGAGGACACGCCACATGGCCTTATTCGCATATCCCACCTTGCGACCGACGGTCTTGTGTCCATCAGCTTCGCGGAACTGCTTCAGAAGTGCTTCAACCTCATACGCCGTGTTGAGGTCGAAACCCGGTCGAGCCGAGGGAGGGATGGCGATCATTTCGCCCGTCTCATATGCGGCCAAAAGTTCGCGGGCTAACTTTTCAACCTCATGGTTCGACATCTGCATAAGGATGATTCGAAACGCAGGGCGTCCCGACGTTCAGCATCTTAACATCATGCTTGTGAGCGCCTCATTCCCCGCTTTCACACCGCAAGAACTCGATCGCTGGCAGATGCGCGGCTCTCTGCTTGTTCCGTTCCTGCCAATTTTTCTCGCCCTGATAGAATCACGCTCGTATCTGCGCGCTGGATGAGTAGGTTCTTGACTTCTTTTTCATGACATGGATGGGTTTACACTTCGCTCAGGCCATCGGTTTGCTCTTGGCCGGCGGGATCGCGGGCGCGCTGAACGCGTTGGCGGGCGGCGGCAGTTTTATTTCCTTTCCGGCATTGTTATTCGTAGGCGTTCCGGCCGTGGAAGCCAATGCGACTAATACCGTCGCGCTCTGGCCCGGATTGGCGGCCAGCACTCTCGCTTATTTGAAACGGCTAAACGCACCGCTGCGCGTATTGGCTCCCCTGCTGGCTACCAGCGTTGCTGGCGGCTGGGCAGGAGCCCTGCTATTGCTCAAAACTCCGCAGCATACGTTTCTCCGCCTCATCCCCTGGCTGCTGCTCGCCGGCACCGTGCTGTTTGCCTTCGGCAATTCGATCCGCGCGATAGTCGGCAAGTCCGCAGTCATTGACGATCTGCGGGACATATCGGGACGAGCCATCGTAATCGGTTCGATCACGGAGTTGATGGTTTCTGTTTATGGCGGATACTTTGGCGCGGGCATCGGTTTCATGTTGCTGGCACAGCTCGCGCTCATGGGGATGCGGGACATTCACGCCATGGGCGCGATCAGGACACTGCTCTCGGTCGCGATCAATGCAGCAGCGGTCGTCACCTTTATCGTGGCGCGCGCGGTGTTGTGGCCGGCATGTATCGTGATGATCGCCGGTTCTCTTGCGGGCGGATGGTTTGGCGCCCATTACGCGCAGAAAGCTGACCCTAAAAAAATACGGGGCCTGGTGATCGGCGTGGGCGTGGCCATGACCGCATACTTCTTTATGAAGCTGCGCTAGAAGCTGCGGAGAAATTCGGCTTTGCATTCGATTTTGGGTGGCACGGCGGTCACCGGCTCAGCGTCCGCAGGCTCTCTCCAAGAGGCTATAATCATTCGCTTCAGGCTTACGCAGAAGGCAGCAACCAATGACTCTGAAGTCGGTCGACACACTCCTGGACGTCTTACACTTCGCGGACGCGGACACCGCCATTGTCCTTCCGGAGCTTGCAATACGGGTTACGTACGACTCGCTTCGGCAGCAGGTCTTGGCGATGGCCAACGCTCTGGCCTCCGCCGGCATTCACCGTGGCGATGCCGTGGCGATTGCATTGCCCAACGGATTGCCCGCCATTGTCAGCTTTCTCGCCGCCTCGGTTGCTGGCACTGCCGCGCCTTTGAATCCGGCGTATCCATACGAAGAGTTTCTTTTCTTCCTCGGCGACACCAACGCCCGCATTTTGCTTTGTCCCGTCGAAGGTGCGGAATTCGCCCGCAGAGCAGCCGCTGAACTCAAGATTTCGGTGTTCTCCGTGGCAATGAGCCCCGAGGGCAACGTTCACATCGTCGATGCGCCCTCCGGAGCTTCAGCGGAGGAACCGAAGGCCGACGACATTGCCCTTGTCCTGCACACCAGCGGAAGCACAGGCCGGCCAAAACGCGTTCCTTTGCGGCATTTCAACCTCGCGGTCTCCGCGGCCAACGTTGCGAATTCCTACGCGCTTTCCAAGGAAGACGTTTCGCTGTGCATCATGCCGCTCTTCCACGTTCACGGCCTGGTCGCCTCCGCCATGGCAACTCTACTATCGGGTGGCACCGTGGTTGTTCCCACCAAATTCAACGCGCTTTCTTTCTGGCGCACGGTTCGAGAACATCGCGTGACCTGGTATTCCGGAGTGCCCACCATGCATCAGGTTCTGGCCGCTCGCACCCACCAGAAACCGCCGGAGTCTGCCTCACTGCGCTTCATTCGCTCGTGCAGCGCGCCCCTCTCCCCCGAACTCATTCACAAGATCGAGGGATTGTTCGATGTACCCTTCGTCGAAGCCTATGGCATGACCGAGGCCGCTCATCAGATGACCACCAACCCGCTTCCCCCGCGTCATCGCAAGGCTGGTTCCGTAGGCGTGAGCTCCGGAATGCGCGTCGGCATCCTGGATAAGGCAGGCAATCACCAAGCGGCGAACGAGCGCGGCGAAGTCGCCATTCAGGGAGCAAACGTATTTCGCGGATATGCAAACAATCCCGAAGCCAATGCACAAGCTTTTGTAAATGGATGGTTCCGTACCGGCGACGAAGGATTCCTCGACGAAGATGGTTATCTGCACCTAACCGGCAGAATCAAAGACATCATCATCCGCGGAGGCGAGAACATCGCCCCGCACGAAGTCGATGAGGTTCTGCTGAGGCATCCCGGCGTCGCCGCCGCGGCCACATTTGGCCGCGCACATCCCGTGCTGGGCGAAGAAGTGGCTGCGGCCGTGGTCTTGCAGGAAGCTAGTACCGCCACCGAGTCTGAACTCATCAAGCACTGCCGCGAGTTGCTGGCAGAATACAAATGTCCAGCAAAGATTTATCTGGTAAAGAGCATTCCCACCACTGCATCAGGAAAAATTCAACGGCGCGCAGTCGCCGCCGCGCTCGCGGCTGACCCCCGCGGATGACCACCAAGGATAAAACCCGATGAAATTCCTGATCGCGGGGGCCGGCGCAATTGGCGCCTACATCGGCGCGCGCATGTCCCACGCCGGATTCGACGTCACCCTCTTCGCGCGCGGGCCGCATCTCCGCGCCATGCAGGAGCGCGGCGTAGAAGTGAAAAGTCCCGAGGGCGATTTCACAGCCCGCCCCACCATCGCCAGTTCTCTCGAAGAGGTCGGACCGGTGGATGTCGTCTTTCTCGGCGTAAAGGCGCACGGCCTGCCACAACTCGCGCCACAACTGAAGCCGGTACTCGGCCCGGATACGACTGTGGTCAGCACGCAGAATGGAATCCCCTGGTGGTACTTCCAGGGTTTCGGCGGCGACTGGGAAGGGTTGCGTCTGGAGCGGATCGATCCCAGCGGTGTGATTTCCTCGGCGATCGAAGCACGACGGGTGGTCGGCTCCATCGTTTACTTTTCAACCGAGATTCCCTCCCCAGGCGTGATTCAACATATCGAGGGCAACCGCATTTCTCTCGGCGAACCGGATGGCTCCCGTTCCGAGCGCAGCCGCCGCATAGCCGAGGCGCTCATTGCCTCCGGCTTGCGCTGTCCAATCAGTACTCGCCTGCGGCACGAAATTTGGGTAAAGGTCCTGGGCAATGCTTCCTTGAACCCAGTTAGCGCGCTGACCCGCGCCACGCTGGCGCAGATGCTGCGCGATCCGGGAGTTGCTTCGGTGATCCGCAACATCATGGAGGAAGTGGAGGCCCTCTCCCACAAACTGGGAATGGAGTTGCCTGTTTCGATCGAGCAGCGAATGGCGGGCGCGGAAAAAGTCGGTGAGCACAAGACTTCCATGCTCCAGGATCTTGAGGCAGGCCGCCCAATGGAGCTGGAAGCTCTAGTCGGTGCGGTCGTGGAACTGGGCGAGCGCGTAGGACTTCCTATGACCTGCACCCGCATCATATACAACTGCACCAGGCTCCTGGCGGCGTCTATGGCTTCGCAGCTACCAAAGCGAGCCGCCTGACAGATCCCACTCTCGCTGGTCACAAAAATAGTGGCAGATGTTAACATCGAACGCGCCGTCACGGAGGCATAGCTATGGCTGCATCTCCCGCCACCCTGATTCATCCCTCGCGGATCCCCAACCGCTGGGTTCAGCTCATGGCGGGCATTGTCGCGATGATGGCCATCGCGAACCTGCAGTATGCCTGGACCCTCTTCACCAAGCCCATCCAGGCCCATCTGCACGTCTCCTTGGTCGCCGTCCAGTGGACCTTCACCCTTTTTGTCGCCTTGGAAACCTGGCTCGTACCATTTGAAGGATTTCTGGTCGATCTGATCGGACCTCGATTCATGCTGGGTCTCGGCTCCTTCATGGTCGGACTCGGATGGATCGGATCGGGCTATGCGGAGACCCTCCACAGCCTCTACCTCTGGTACGGAGTGGGCGGCATTGGAGCCGGCATCGTCTATGGGGGCGCAATTGGAAACGCTCTCAAGTGGTTTCCGGACCACCGCGGCCTCTGCGTCGGCCTCACCGCTGGAGCTTTCGGCGTAGGCACCGCTACCACCATCGCTCCCGTTGCCAACATGTTGAAAGTCTCGGGTTATCAGCACACGTTCATTGTTTGGGGAATCATTCAGGGAGTGGTTGTGCTGGCATGCGCCCTTTTTCTCGCCCGGCCGCCAATCGGATGGACGCCGCCGAACTGGACAGAGAAAAAGGCGAAGATCCGGGCCAAAGTAAACACTTCCTCTATCGACATGACGCCATTGCAGATGCTGCGCCAGCCGTCTTTTTACGTCATCTATCTGATGATGACCATGCTCGCCTTTGGCGGCTTGGTGGTCACAGCGCAACTCAACCCAATGGCCTCCTCGTACCACGTGGATAACGTCATCGTGGTCTTCGGCATGACCGCGTTAGTGCTGGCCATCACGGTTGACCGCATCCTCAACGGGTTCACGCGGCCCTTCTGGGGATGGGTGTCCGATCATATTGGCCGCGAGAATTCCATCTTTATCGCCTTCATTCTCGAGGCGATTGCTGTCTATGCTTTGCTCCAACTCATCAACCGTCCGCTGTGGTTCGTGGTGTTGTCGGGCCTGTGTTTCTTTGCGTGGGGCAATATTTTTTCGCTGTTTCCCTCGCTCACCGGCGATTTATACGGGAACAAGTGGGCTACCACCAATTATGGAATTGTCTACACCGCCAAAGGATTGGCGGCAGCTTTTGCCGGGCCCGGCGCCGCCTGGATGTTTGGCAAGACCGGCTCTTGGTCCAAAGTATTCTGGGCGATGATTGTTTGCGATCTGCTGGCCGCGTTTATGGCAGTGCTGTGGTTGAAGCCACTGGCAGCCCGGGTAGTCAGGAATTCGGAGCACAGAGCTTCGGCTGCCAATGAAGCTGTGCCGATAAAAACGCCAGGCGTGGCCTAGCCGAACCTGGCGAGCGCAACGCTGGAGACTTCCGGCAAGACGAATGGCTTCGCCACTGCCTGATTATCTACTTCGTCCTTCCGCTCTCCACCTTCAACTTGTCGCTTGCACCGGCTTGTGCCGCAGCTAGCCGGGCGGTCAGCACGCGGAATGGCGAGCAGGAAACGTAATCCATCCCCGCTGAATGGCAGAACTCAACCGACGACGGATCCCCACCGTGTTCGCCGCAAATTCCCACCTCAAGATCGGAGCGGGTCTTGCGTCCACGTTCGATTCCGATGCGAACCAGTTCACCAACACCGTCACGATCGAGCGAGGCGAAGGGATCCTGTTTAAGGATGCCTTCCGCCAGGTAGGTCGGCAGGAATTTATTCACGTCGTCGCGCGAGAAGCCGAACGTGGTCTGGGTGAGGTCGTTGGTGCCGAAGCTGAAGAACTCGGCTTCCTTGGCGATCTCGTCCGCGATAAGCGCGGCTCGCGGCAACTCGATCATCGTGCCCACCAGGTAATGCACTTTCGTTCCCTTTTCCTTGAACACTTCCTCGGCCACTCGTCGGACGATGCCGCCCTGGTTGGCCATCTCTTTTAATGTGGCCGTAAGAGGGATCATCACCTCCGCGTGGGTCTTGATGCCCTCCTTCTCGACGGCCACCGCCGCCTCGAAAATGGCGCGCGCCTGCATCTCGGTAATCTCCGGATACGTGATGCCCAGCCGGCAGCCGCGATGTCCGAGCATGGGATTAAACTCGTGCAGATCCTCGACACGGCGAAGCAGAGCTTTCAGCTCTTTCAGCTTCGGCGAGCGCGGCTTGGTTGCTTCCAGCACCGCGACCTCCACCATCAGTTCCTCGCGCTTGGGCAAGAATTCATGCAGCGGCGGATCGAGTAGCCGGATGGTTACCGGCAGGCCGTCCATTGCGCGAAACAGGCCGATGAAATCCGCGCGCTGCATGGGCAGCAGCTTCTTCAGCGCCGCGCGGCGATCTTTCTCATTGTCCGTCAGAATCATGGCACGCATGTGCGGGATCCGGTCCTCTGCAAAAAACATATGCTCCGTGCGGCAAAGGCCGATGCCCTCGGCCCCGAACGCGCGCGCCTGAATGGCATCTCTCGGAATGTCCGCGTTGGCTCGCACCCCTATTTTGCGGAACGGTTCCGCCCAGCCCAGGAATTTCATCAATTCCGGATCATCGGGCTCTGCGTCGTGAGTATTGAGTTTCCCCTTGATCACCCGGCCCGTGGTTCCGTCGAGCGAAATCCAGTCACCCTGCTTGAATACCTGGCCTTTCACCCTCATCTCGCGGGCTTTTTCGTCCACCGAGATATCGCCAGCCCCAGCGACGCAACATTTGCCCATACCGCGCGTGACTACCGCGGCGTGACTCGTCATTCCGCCGCGTGAGGTCAGGATTCCCGCTGCCACTTCCATCCCGTGAATATCTTCCGGAGTGGTCTCGGCTCGAACCAGGATCACCGGATTTCTCTTACTGCCATGCCCTGCCTTTTCCACCGCCTCATCCGCCGTGAACACAATCTGTCCCACGGCAGCGCCCGGAGACGCAGGCAGACCGGTAGCCAGAACCTCTACCTTCGCTTTCTTCTCGTCCAAACGCGGGACCAGGAAGTCATAAAGCTGGTTGGGTTCGACGCGAAAAATAGCTTCTTCTTTGGTGATCAAACCCTCTTCCACCATCTGGATCGCGACGCGCACCGCCGCCAGTCCAGTCCGCTTGCCATTGCGGGTTTGCAGCATGTAGAGCTTGCCTTCCTGGATGGTGAATTCGAAATCCTGCATGTCGCGATAGTGCTTTTCCAGGCGATTGGTAATCTCGCGCAGCTGCTGGTAAACCTGCGGCATTACTTTTTCCAGTTCCAGGATGGGCACGGGAGTGCGAACGCCCGAAACGACATCTTCGCCCTGCGCATTCATCAGGAACTCGCCGTAGAACTCCTTGTCGCCATTCGCCGGATTGCGTGTAAAGCCCACGCCGGTGCCGCTGGTCTCGCCCAGATTGCCGAATACCATGGCCTGCACATTCACGGCTGTGCCCAGATCGTCAGAGATGTTATTGATCCGGCGATAATGCTTTGCGCGATCGTTTTGCCACGACCGAAACACCGCGTCGCGAGCCATCACCAGTTGCTCGTGTGAATCCTGCGGGAAGTCGCGCTTGGCGTGTTTCCTGACCACCTTCTTGTATTCCTCGATGACTTCCTTTAAAGCTTTGGCGTCGAGGTCGGTATCGAGCTTCGCTTTCTTCTGTTTTTTCTTGCCGTCGAAGACTTCATCGAAAGTCGATTTTGGAATCTCCAGTACCACGTTTCCGAACATCTGGATCAGGCGGCGGTAGGAATCGTACGCAAAACGCGGATTATTGCTGCGCTTCGCCAGAGCCTCCACGCTTTGATCGTTCAAGCCGAGATTGAGAATCGTATCCATCATCCCTGGCATGGAAAACTTCGCTCCCGAGCGCACGCTCACCAGCAGCGGGTTGTCGCCTTGGCCGAGCTTCTGGCCTTGCAGTTGCTCGAGGCGTCGGAGCGCGTCTTCCATCTGGCGCTCGACATCGGCCGACACCTTGCCGCCGCTCCGCATGTACTCGCGGCATGCCTCCGTCTGGATGGTGAATCCCGGAGGCACAGGCAGGCCGGCATTGGTCATTTCGGCCAAGCCTGCTCCTTTGCCGCCTAATTCGTTCTTCATTGCGCCGCTGCCTTCGGCCTTGCCAGCGCCGAAACTATAGACATACTTAACCGAACTCGCGCTGGCGCGCTCTTCATGGGTTTCAGGAAGTGTCTGAGTGCTCACGGATTTCTCCTCTTGGGGAACGAAGTTATGAATTCGTGCCTCATTCTTGTCATGAAGCTTTCCTCGCCACCATGATCTTCCACAACGTCGGGAGACCTGCGGTCCTGGGAAGGTTATCGACGAGAGTGAACTAATAGTTTATCCGATTATCGGCCTTCGCTCATGCCCGATGCGGAACCCGCGGATGGATGACCACCATACATCGCTCGATGTTGTGCGGCCTTCTGTCGCGCTGTAGAGTAATGAGTCTGGATAGGTTGATCAGGGGACATACCAATCGCACAGGTTGAAATAATGAGAGCTCTCGTAAAGACTAAACGGAGTCCTGGCCTTTGGCTCGAAGAAGTTCCCGAGCCCGAGATCGGCATCAACGATGTCAAAGTCCGCGTTCTTCTGACCGGCATCTGCGGCACCGACCTTCATATTTACGAATGGGATGCATGGGCCCAGTCGACCATTCCGGTTCCGCTGGTCATCGGCCATGAATTTGTGGGCGAGATCGTTGCGGTCGGCTCGAACGTTTCGGACTTCCGCATCGGAGAACTGGTCAGCGGCGAGGGTCATGTGGTGTGCGGACGATGCCGCAACTGCCTGGCTGGTCGGCGTCACCTGTGTGCTCACACGAAAGGCGTCGGCGTAAGCCGCCCGGGAGCATTTGCCGAATTCATCGTGCTCCCCATGTCGAATATCTGGAAGCACAGCGAGAAAATCAAACCTGAGATTGCCGCCATCTTCGATCCCTTCGGCAACGCCGTTCATACCGCTCTGTCTTTTCCCGTGCTTGGAGAAGACGTGCTGGTCACCGGGGCCGGTCCTATCGGAATCATGGCCGCCGGCGTCGCGAAACACGCAGGCGCCCGCTACGTGGTAATCAGCGACGTAAACGAGTATCGCCTGGATCTCGCGACGAAAGTTGGGGTCACCATGGCCATCGATCCCCGAACGACAAGCCTTCAGGAACTGCAACAAAAGCTCGGCATGCGCGAGGGATTCGATGTAGGCCTCGAAATGTCAGGGAACCCATCCGCCTTCCGCGACATGATCGCGAATATGAGTCATGGGGGCAAAATCGCTATGCTGGGCATACCTAAGGAAGACATCTCGATCGACTGGAATAAAGTCATCTTCAATATGCTGACCATTAAGGGCATCTACGGCCGCGAGATGTACGAAACCTGGTACAAGATGACCGTAATGCTGGAGAGCGGCCTCGACATCGCGCCCGTCATCACGCATCGTTTCTCCTGGCGTGAATACGAGCAGGGCTTCGCCGCTATGCGCTCAGGCAACTGCGGCAAGGTCATCCTGGACTGGCGCGACATCAGTTCCTATTAAATTCGACGCTCCCTCGCACAGGATTCAGAGCTCCAGAATCGCGATTGTTTTTTCCCTCATAACAGGTTAAAAATTAACCCTTAAGGCGTGTCCTGATTTCCCGCGCGACAGTTGTAGCGCCGCCGTCCCGGCGGCTGTCCGGCGGGCGTCTCGCCCGCCGAACCGAGGGTCAGGTTCCTATGTCCAACGAAGTTCCATTGGGCAGTGCGGCGGCGCGCGTTGCCATAATGACCACCGACGATTCGGTCACGCAGGCCGCCCAGGAAAGTCTCGCTTCGGACTTCCACATCACGTTGCTGGACGCAGCCGAAGGTCTCATGGCCCTCCAGACTGAAGTCCCTCTCGAGGCTGTGATTCTCGACCTGGATGCCTACGAGGGAGCAGCCGATCCCATGCTCGAATTGGTCAGCCAGCTACGCGCCAGCGATGAGGATTTGGTTCTGATTGGCTTGTCCCAGTCGCTCACCAAGGCGTGGCGGCGCAAGCTTTTAGGGGCCGGAATCGCCCAGTGTTTCGTAGCCCCGGTCGATTTCGGTGAAGTCCACGGATTTCTGCAAAGCGCTCTTGAGCAACGCCGCCGTGAGATCGACGGCCGAATCGTCCGCCAGGATGCGCTGAGCCGCTATTCCTTCGGTGAGATTATCGGCGGCAGTGAGTCCATGCATCGGGTGTATGACGCGCTCAGCCGCGTGGCGCCCGGCAATACCACCGTGATGATCCGCGGTGAGAGTGGGACGGGGAAAGAACTGGTGGCGCGCGCCATCGTGACCAACAGCCCGCGCAGTGAGCAGGCATTCGTCAGCGTAAATTGCGCGGCCCTGCCAGAAACGCTAATTGAGTCGGAGTTGTTCGGCCACGAAAAGGGCGCGTTTACTGGAGCGCACCAGGCGCGCGCCGGGCACATCGAGATGTCCCATGGAGGCACGCTATTTCTCGACGAGATTGGCACCTTGGGCCTGGCGCTGCAGAGCAAACTACTGCGCGTTCTGGAACAACACGCGGTACAGCGTCTCGGGGGGCAGGTGCCGAGGAAAATTGACTTCCGGTTGATCACGGCGACGAATGAGGATCTTGAGCAAGCGGTGCAGGCGGGGAGATTCCGCGAAGACCTTTATTACCGCATCAACGTCGTTCCGATTAATTTGCCTCCATTGCGCGAGCGGGAAGGCGACATAGCGCTTCTGGTCGATCACTTCCTGCGTTATTACTGCGCCGCGAACAGTCTTCCCCTAAAGACCATCGATCTCGAGGCGCTAGAAGTGCTGGAGGACTACCACTGGCCGGGCAATGTGCGCGAACTGGAAAACCTGATGCAGCGCCTGGTGTTGATGGTTCCGGGATCGAATATCGCGGTCAAGCATTTGCCGCAGGGGATTCTGTACGTGAGTTCAGCGAAGCAGGAGTCTTTGCTGATTCCCGAAGAAGGGATTTCTTTTGATGAGGAGATGGCCCGGATCGAAATTGCGTACCTGCAGGCGGCTTTGCGGCGAACGGATGGAAAGAAGACGGCGGCGGCGGCGTTGCTGCGTATCGACGGACAAAAGATGAAGTATCTCTGCCGGAAGTACGGCCTGCGAAGTTGAGAAAAGGGTTAAAAAATGACTGTCGGTGGGTTAATTATTAACCGAAGGCGTGAGAGGGCCCCCGGAAGGATTCTCACGTTTAAAGGCACAGAGTTCGCTATCTTGCTGAAAAGATTAGGGGAGGGCAGGAGAGTGATTTCGCTGAAGGATTTGGCACGGCTCTTGCACTAGACAATGGCAGACAGGGCGGGGCAGAGAAAAATCCCCGCAGTCAAAGGATCGAGACTAAAAATCCCGCGGAGGAAACTTAAATTATGAGTATCGAAAAGAAATCTCTGATCAACTACATGGCCACCACTAAGAGGGCAGTGTTTGCGAAGTCGCCCACCCTGAGCGGCCTGGCGGCCCAGAACAAGTCCGGCTTGGGTGCATCGAACAAGTCCGGCTTGGGTGCATCGAACAAGTCCGGCTTGGGTGCATCGAACAAGTCCGGCCTGGGTGCATCGAACAAGTCCGGCCTGGGTGCATCGAACAAGTCCGGCCTGGGTGCATCGAACAAGTCCGGCCTGGGCGCGTCGAACAAGTC
>JBAVAA010000078.1:0-3591 GCA_049585515.1 Terriglobales bacterium
ATTCTAAACCATTTCGCCAAGGCCGCAAAGACGACCGCAAAGAAGCCCGCAGTAACTGTAGCGCCGCCGCCCCGGCGGCTGTCCGGCGTGCGTCCTCGCCCGCCGCGTGCGTGTCCGCCGAACCTGCGGGGTCGATGCCGTAACAATCTCGACATTCCCCGAGTTAGAATCTCTGGCAGCGCCCCAAGGAGCAGCCATGCCCAGCGAAACGCTTTTACGAAGTCTTCCCGGATCGTTCACCGGAAACATCACGCAAATGGAGACCGATTACGCGGAGATGGCGCGCCGTCCCCTGGAGCCCGAGCAATGCGCTCTCTTCGTCGTCGATATGCAGGAAAAATTGCTGCCGCCGATCTGGGAAAAAGAACGGCTGGTGCGAAACATCCAACTGCTGATCCGTCTGGCTGGCATCCTGCAAATCCCAGCCTTGGTCACCGTGCAATACGCGAAGGGCCTGGGTAACACGGTGCCCGAGATAGCGTCCATGTTGCCCAATAGTCCCCCCATCGACAAACTGACCTTCTCCTGCTTCGGCAGCGACGTCTTCTGCTCTCTGCTGAAGCGCCTGCCCGGCCAGCGCACCACCGCCTTGCTGTGCGGCATGGAAACCCACATCTGCGTGATGCAGACTGCGCTCGGAGCGCTACGCGAAGGCTATCTGGTGCATGTCGCCTCCGACGCCGTCAGCTCCAGAACGGAATTGAACTGGCGCATCGGTCTCGATCGCATGCGCGCCGCCGGAGCCATTCTCTCCTCCACCGAAATGATGATCTACGAGTTGCTGCGCTCGTCAGGCGCACCCGCCTTCCGCGAACTGCTGCCGTACCTGAAGGGCTGAAGTTCCGTATTCCAGGGGGCCAATTCGCCGTGGACGAAGCAAGTCCGCGTCTGCAGCCGGCGCTTGCATGGCTGGGGCAGGCGGCGTACGCTCTTGCATCGAGTTTTTACCGCGAATATGGAGAAGCGGCTATGCAACTGAGAATGAGTACTCGATCGTTGGAGGGCGTACTGGTAGTGGATTGCAGCGGCCGCCTCGTGTTCGGCGAAGAGTCAGCCAGCCTGCGCGACATGGTCAAGAAGCTGCTGGCGCAGAGCCCCCGGGTGGTCATGAACCTGCGCGAAGTAAATTACATCGACAGCGGCGGACTGGGCACTCTGGTTTCTCTCTTCACCTCCGCCCGCAACGCCGGCGGCGCCGTGAAGCTGGCAAGCCTCAGCCAGCGCGTTGGCAACCTGCTGCAGATCACCAAGCTTCTTACTATTTTTGAAGTGTTCGACAGTGAAGAAGCAGCCGCAAAGTCGTTTAAAAAAGACGCGGCATGACGATTCAAGTCCCGGAGGGACGACCCAAAGTAGCCCAGCGCTTCAGCGCTGGGTACAAGTGCCCAAAGCGATTCGAGTCCCGGAGGGACGACTGAACTCTCAGCACACTCTTTTCAGCGCTGGGTAAATATAAGAAACAACGGAAGTCCGCAAGGGAGACCCGCTCTCCTCGGCTGATTCCCATGCCTCGCCCTACCGGATTACCCGAAATAATCGTCCGCAATCAATTAACGTCGGACAACTCCAGAAAAGACGAGTTCATCGTCTTTCCATTCTGCACATCGGTGAGCACCAAAGTCCGCACCGCTCCGGCCGTTGACGGAGAGAGCGGCTCGCTGATGATCGGTTGCAGGCTGCCCGCTGCCGTGACATACACCGTATAGCCTGGGGGAGTAGTCGCATTATTGGGGTTGAAGGCAAAGAAGACGTAGTTGCTCGCCTGCGTGTAGTTCAGACCCGAAATCGTGACTGGAAGCCCGGGACCACTGTTTGGATTCAGCTCGATGTAAACATCCACGCTGCCCGGTCCGCTGGGCGATGCGTGAATGACGCGGAAGGCAACATCGCCCTCGGGCGGCGCCGGGATATTGTCGGGAATCGACAACAGGACAACGTTGCTTCCGTTGGTTCCCGTTTGCGAAAATCCAGTCGCAATCACGGAATAGTTCGTCGCGCTGCTCCAACCCAGGCTATCGCTGAATACCTGGGTCGTTGTCCCCGTCATCACTCCCTTGACCGTGTCATTCCCTGAAGGCACGCTTGTGTATCCCGGTTGGTTCGGCTGAACACCGAGAAAAGCAATGTCCGTAAATTCCTGCACGTTGTTGACGTCCGACCCGGTGATATTGATATCCAGAGGCGGCGCGTCCTGGATGGCATGGACGAAACGAATGTTCGCTGCAGCATTGGAGCCGCAACTCCCGGCAAAGATGCATAAGGCCGCCACAGCCCCTAAGGCCCCGATGGTCAAAGCCGGCGGCACCGCTTTCAACAAGCGAGACATCCTAATCTCTCCTTAACTGAGGTCGTTCAATTGAGGTCATCCAGCACCATGGCCAGCGGATTCAATTGATTGATGTTCTGCTGGTCCGTAAACACCAGAGTTCGAATCGCTCCCTGCGAAGCGCTACCGGCGCTCAGGCTCTGGGTGATAAGGATCGGCGTCGTGGTCCCGGTCGCGGTAACGTACATCGTATAATTCGGCGCCCCGTTGATCGAGGGATTGTATGCAACGGTTACGTATTTGCTCGTGCTCCGGTAGGCAAGGTTAGCGAAGGTCGCTGGTGGCGTGAGGGAGGACCCAGCCGGGACGATATAGATATCCATGCCCATCGGGCCGCTCGGCGATGCGTTAATCGCGCGAAACTCCACTTTGCCCGCGACCGGAGGATTGTTGTTGTCGAGCTGGGAGAGGAGGGCAACTTTGCTGGTGTTGGTAGCAGACCCAGTCGCAACCATGGTGTACTGCGACTCAGCGTTCAGGGTAACGTCCGCGCTGAAGACCTCAATCGTGGTGCCGGTCTCAAGCCCTTCAACCGTGTTATTCCCCGACGGTACGTTGATATAGCCCGATACTGGAAAATAACCGAAGAAAGCTATGTTGGTAAATTCTTTCGTTGCGTTGAACTCGATATCGAGGCCGGTTCCGTACTGGGCGGTGTCCGGGATGGCGTTGACAAACCGAGCCTGCGTCGGATTGGTGGAACCACAACCGGCGGCCATCAAGCCCAGAGCCGCAACGGGCAATGTAAGGAGCAGGGCTTTCAACAAGCGAGACGTCCTCTCTCTGGAAGCAGACTGATCGTGAGCAAGAAGGATTTTAGCAGCTTGTCGGGTGTGCGCCCGCCCCGGGCCAGCGTTGGGTTCCTCTTTCTAAGGGTTGCGCTGAAAGTTGCGGCACGTCGCATCGTGGGCCCAGGCAGATCGGTCGCGATTCACTAATGTAATACGCCACTGCAATTGAGATCGTCCAACGCTACTGGGGTCGAGCTCATGGCAGATCCATTCGCCTGGTCGGTAAGCACCAGGGTGCAAATCGCTCCCACCGTTGAGGTGCCGACATTGTTGAGGCCAACGCTAAATGTTGGCGTCGGATTTCCCGTCAACGTCACGTACATTGTGTAGCCTTCGTTATTGGAATTATCGATCTGATTGGCGTAGCTGCTCGCCGCCCCGTAGCTAAGGTTTGTGATTGTAGGAGTGAAGCTGCTTAGATTTCCAACAACGGGATTGGGGAGGATATAAACATCCGCGGCGCCTCCTCCCCCT
>JBAVAA010000079.1:0-1746 GCA_049585515.1 Terriglobales bacterium
GGCTGAAGGTGTGAACCCAGTCTGGGTTGATGGACCATCCCTTGCTGCTGCCGCCTTCCCCGTTTCCGGCTGGTCCCGGAAAAAAGGTGCCGCCGAACAGATTGGCAAAGCTATTGCGATTAACGTACCAGCTACCGCGAAAGCTGAAGCGGTCGGCATTTGAAAAGTTCTCGTCGAACTTTGCCAACACGTTGCGCACGGTGGTATTAGACGTCCACGGCGCGAAGTAGTTGTTGTTATACGGATTGGTCCCGGCAGTAGGAGTAACGTTCGGGGTGGGAAAATACGACAGGATTTTCATCGCTACCGGGTTGAGGCAGCATCCTCCCGTTGTACTGCGGTTCGTGGAACCCACGCACGGGGGAATTATATTACCGGGAAATGGATTGCGATTGGTTGGAGTGCCGCTTAGAGGATCGTAGAGGATGATCGGCACGTGCGACACGCCGTCGGGGCCCAGAGCATATAATTGGCTGAAGTCTCCGATCGTGCTGGCGTTGGAAAAGTCGCAGGCCTGTCCAGTCGCATTCCACGTGCCGCAGTCCGGAACAGAGTCGGTCGTAGTACCCGGCGTTTTCAGTTTATGCTCGTCGTATTGAATGAAGAAGAACGTTTTGTTCTTGCCGTTGTAAACGTGCGGTATAACGACGGGCCCGTCCAGAGTGAAGCCATAAAAATCTTCGGAACTCTGCGGCGCCGGGTTCGCTGAAGCGCTGGGTGTGTTTGCATAGTAATCCGTTACCCAGGGATTTGCATTCAACCATCCGCGTCGCGCAAATTCATACACGGATCCGTGGAGTGTGTTGGTGCCGGTCTTTATGGTCGTGTCAAAACCCCCGCCCGACCCATTGCCATACCGGGCATCGTAGGCGTTGGCTATGACCTTGAAGTCCTGCACGGCTTCCATAGACGCAGTTGTTAAGGTCTGTTGCAATGCTGGCCCACTCCCGGCCGCAGAATCGTTAGGCAAACCGTCCATCAGAACTATGGCGCCGGCGTATTGCCCTCCATTGACCGACATGGTGAACCAACCCCCACCAAAAGCGCCATTGGTGGTCTCGGTGCCCGTTATCGAACCGTTGTTCACATCAAAGAAATTTACACTGGTGCTCAACACTGCCGTCATGTCAATGTTGCGCCCATTGTTTGGGACCTCCGTGATCGTCTTGCTTGAGAAAGTCTCGCTACGGCTCGCGTTCTCCGTGTTCACAACTACTTGATCGGCTGAGACGGTCACCGTTTCTCCGACGGCGCCGATCGTCAGTGTGAAGTCCTCGGCCACTGTGCTGTCCGCGTCAAGGGCAATATCCATCCGGACCTGTTTTTTGAATCCCTTCATCTCTGCACTGAGAGTGTAGAGACCGGGCCTGAGGTAGGGGGCGGTATAGGTCCCGGCGTCCGTCGTCTTGCTTGGTGTGTCGACGTTCGTCAGTTGGTTGTGGACGGTGATGCTTGCACCCGCCACCGCAGCCCCGCTGCTGTCCGTGACATGACCAGTAAATGTCTGAGCAAACAAGCCAGTGGAGAAAAACACCACCGCGAGAATCTTCAAGAATGCGCGGTTCAATGATCTCATTTGCCTACCCCCTTCGGCTTCCGCGAACTGTTGCCCCAAAAGACGTATGCAGATTGATCCAGCCATTAACGAGAGGGAACGCTAGCACTGGACAATTGCGACTGTCAAGGGCTTTTTGCCTCGGCGTGATTGCAGGCCCTCGATTTGCCTAGTATTGCTCTGTTTAGTGG
>JBAVAA010000080.1:0-10880 GCA_049585515.1 Terriglobales bacterium
GTACTCACTCGGGCGAATCAACAATGCTCTGATTTATTCGCCACAGACATGCGAATGGCAAACGCAGAAAGAACAGTGCCAGCCGTGCAACCGCAGACCGAGCAAAAAGGGGGCCGCATGAAACTGAGTTCTTTTGAGCCGCTACCCGATACAGCCCTAGAGTTTCGGGCGAAGGTTATGGCCCTCGAAGCAGCCAGTCAGGAAGGTCGGTTGAAACAGCCGTATCCGTACCTCGTCTGGGCACGCAAAACACTGCTCGAACAAATTGAAGCACTCCACACACCTACATTTTCCGAGATTAAAAAAGCCGACTTACTTCTCGGGGAGCCGCGGATGGTGAAGCAGGAACTCGAACGATTACACAAAAAAGGAATCCTATGACAGACGACACTACAAATCTTCACAAGTTGCTTGAGTCACTGAGTGCCGAAGACAGAGCGTTCCTGCTCGACCCAGAGAGCCCGACGCGAGACAAGGCACGTTACGAAGATTTTGTCAGCCGTCTCAAGAGGGCGATAGACATCCCGAGCATTTATATCGCTCCACTTGCAACAGGGAAGGCTTATCAAATATGAGTTAAGGAACCCAACAGCCAAAACGCTCGGGCTCTATGACGCCAGAAGAAGCACAGCGAGAGCATCAGAAACTCATTGCACGTATCAAAGAACAACGTGAAAAGAATGACAGAGAAACTCGGGCATCGCATGAGGTAAAAGGGAAATCGTGAACACACCTACCTTAGTTTTCATTTTACTTGGAATCTTTACGGTAGCAATTCTTTGTGGCATGCGAACGAAGAGGTAGGTCGGAGTCCAATTAAGGAGGAGTAGTGAAAGCAATAGAGACAGGCAAATGTGACAGCGGTACGAAAAACGCAGCAATCTTTTGGTGTTACATCCAGGGATATTTAATCAAACCGCCAGTCGTACATAAGCCTGCGATAAAGCAAAGCGCAGGAGAGCCGAAGCGAACCAAGAAACTCTGTCGGTGCGGGAAGACATTCTTAGCCCAGCGGTCGGACGCCCGATTCTGTTCTACCAAATGCCGAGTGCGTGAAACCCGAGACTCCCAGCGAAGTGCTAAGCGACTAGCCCTCGGTGACCAGACTGTAACACTTAGCGAAAAATCACCTTTGCAAGTTACTTAGAATGAGTCAGTTATAGACAGCAAAAACGCAGAAATCCATAGGATGGCACTACCCCACGTCGGTAGCCCTAAAACACGATTTAAGCCCTTTTGTTACAGATAAACCAGCAACAGTAGTTCAGTCGGGCATCGCCCAGAAGGAGTTTTAAAATGAGTCGTAAGCAACACGCACCAATTGCACCGATTGCCGTCGCAGAAAAGACAGACAGGACGGCAGAATCACGGCGGGCATCTGCGAAAGTAAATGTCACGGAGCCGTGCAAGATTAACCATGACGCCCACAAGACTGCTGAAGACCGCAGGCAGGACGCCCTGAGAGCCAATGGTCACAAGTCTTCGGAAGGTAAAGGACTAGCGAGTGCGGCGGCAGAAGAAGGCCGAGCCTGTAAGGAAAAGTAAGAGAAAGGGTAGGCGGGATTGTGTCCCGATTTTGGCCTCCTGCCTTTCGTCGGTGACTGCCTGCTTACCCTGTATTTCGATTAACGTGCTTTGCCTTGGCTAGAGGTAAAGCCCAGCCCCCTTCGCCATCTCTCGATGACGGAGGAGTTTTTATTTTGTGTTTTCATCAAGTTGTAGAACCTGTACCGCAGCGGTACAGGTTGTGAGAGAAAACTCGGGGCGTAGCGAACCTTCATTTTCGTCTGCCCTTCTGAAGGGTCGGTGCTGGGTTCTTCCCGTCGGCACACAGTTCAGTCCACCATGAATTTATGGCGGGACGGGAGAAGCGAAGCATCTTGCCCGCAATCTTTACGAACGGGATTGGATGTTTGCTGCGCTCTTGTGCTCTCGCGCCAGTCATACGACGTACAGACGCCCTGTCCGTCTGGAGAAACGCGGCCACATCGGCAACCGTCATCACAGGCAGGCCACTGTCGACACGCTTGAACTTGATCCTGATTTTAGGTTGCCCCGAGGAGTCCTTCTCTGTTTCCGAAATTTCAATCTCGAAAGACCTGTCAAAGTGCCGCCCCATCCACTTCAGCACGTCACTGTTCTTGAAAAGTTTTATCAATTCCTCTTGGTTGCGGTTCATTTGCTCCCCTTAGCCCTGCTACGCTCCCGTGCCGCCGTCGCCAGTTTGTTGTCTTTGTCACAGAAGTAGTACTTCATTACGACATCGATGCTGTTTCCGAGAAACTTGCAGACCTCTTCTGCGCTCCAGCCGTCATGCACTAGCAACGTCCCGCAACCGCGGCGTAACCCGTAAAATGCGTAACCTTCCCAGTTCACTCCGTTCGTCTCGCAACTCGGTTTTATAATCCTGTCGCTCAGGACGTTCATGTTCACGGGGTTGTCGTCACGATTCGGGAAGACCCAGCCAGACTCAGGGCGGCCATTCTGTTCCCACCATGCTTTCAGAACGGGCGTCAGCTTGTCTCTGAAGGGCACGATGCGGTCCTTGCCAGTCTTCGTGGTCGGCTTCTCTTTGCCGTACACGTACGCCTTGCGGACGGTGAGAGTCGCGCCCTTTAGGTCTACAGACTGCCACTGAAGGGCAGCAATCTCGCTAGGACGGAGACCAGCCCAGATGCCGACGGCCAGAACGGTCTGCGCCAGTTGCACATTCCAGTCATCCCTGCCGTTGCGGTCTTTCTGTAGGTTCGCTATTATCGTTTCGACTTCGGCTTCGGTGAAGGCCTCACCCTGCTCGGCATTCTGTACAGGGACGTTGGCAACACGGACATCGCGCCACGGGTTGTGTTTGCACTGGCCTTCTTCTGTCGCCCTCGCGAAGATGCCGCTTGCCGTCGCATGGATGTGCTTAATCGTGTTTTCGCCGTACGGCTGGCCGTCATCTTTGCGGAGGTTCTGGAGAAACTGTACCCCGAGGTACGGTTCATAATTCTTGAAGGTCTTCGTTCCGTTGAACTCGTCCGCGAGGTAAGTGTGCCAGTAACGTTTAACCGAAACGAGGGTTGAATGCGATTTCCCGCCCGTCTTGACCATCTCTTCCAGCCACGGCAGGTACTTCGTCGCGAAGTACGAAGTCACAGTCATCTCGCCATTAGGAACCGCTTCAGTCGCCGTCTCCCACGACTCAATCTGTCGTATCTTAGCGGTCGCCAAATCCTGAACACGCCACGGCAGTTTCTTCCACGGCACGGTTTTCGGTTTCGATTCGCTTGGCTTATCGGTGCGGGCGAGACAGACAGACTGCTGGACGCGGAGCGGGGTGATACCGTCGTCTTTGAACTTGCGGGTTGGCGTGCCGTCCTGAATGTTGACGCTGGAATAGCATTTCAGGTGATACGCTCCGTTTACTTCAACGTATGTCGCCATTTTAGGGCTCCCCCGGCATACATTGTCGCAATGTTTAGGGGATATGTAAAGATACAAAATGACGACTTTACAGCATTTTACTGAGGTATTTAATGATCGGCCAAACCATCTCACACTACCGCATCATCGAGAAATTGGGCGGCGGCGGGATGGGTGTCGTCTACAAGGCCGAAGACACCCGGCTGCATCGTTTTGTCGCGCTCAAATTCCTGCCTGAAGAAGTTGCCCGGGACCCGCAGGCCCTCGCCCGTTTTCAGCGCGAAGCGCAGGCCGCGTCCGCGCTCAATCATCCCAACATTTGCACGATCTACGACATCGGCGAGCAGGACGGGAAGGCCTTCATCGCCATGGAATTTCTCGACGGGACGATACTGCGCCATCGCATTGGAGCGAGGCCACTTGAGATTGACGTCGTCCTGTCGCTCGGAATCGAGATTTCCGACGCTCTCGATGCCGCGCATGCCGAGCAGATTGTCCATCGCGACATCAAGCCGGCAAATCTGTTCGTGACCAAGCGCGGTCATGCCAAAATTCTGGACTTCGGACTGGCCAAGCTCACTCTGCGCGGCAGCCGCTCCGCCGACTCGGGCGCAACCGCTCAGGAGACTTTGGCGACCGAGGAGCATTTGACCAGTCCCGGCTCGACTCTGGGCACGGTCGCCTACATGTCACCGGAGCAGGCGCGGGGCAAGGAGTTGGATTCTCGCACCGACCTGTTTTCGTTCGGCGCCGTTCTCTATGAGATGGTGACGGGCACGGTTCCGTTCCGCGGCGAAGGGACGGGCGACATTCTTGATGCGATCCTGCACAAGGCGCCGACCGCTCCCGTGCGTCTGAATCCGGAAGTTCCGGTTGAACTCGAACGGATCATCAACAAAGCTCTGGAGAAGGATCGCGACTTGCGTTACCAGCACGCCTCAGACATACGAGCCGACCTGAAGCGGTTGAAGCGGGAAACCGAGTCGGGCGGGGTGGTGATGGAGTCGTCATCGAGCCTTTCGGCTTCGTCTCAGCCGGCGGCTTCTCATGCGGGTGCGTCTCAGCGAGGGCCTTCGGCCTCGGGACTTCCCGCCGCGGCTCTATCATCCTCTGGCGCGCCATCCTCTGCCCCACTATCCTCTGCCCCACTATCCTCTGCCGCACCATCGTCCGGTTCCCTACTGGTCGCCGAAGCCCGCCGGCACAAAAGTGGACTCATAGTTGCGGGCGTGGTTGTCCTGGCGCTCGTGGCCGCGGCCACACTCGGCATTTATAAACTTCTCGGCAAGAGTGGACCGCCAATTGACACCCGCAATATCGGCATCCGTCCTCTCACCGACCACGGACAAGCTGTCGGCTTCGCCGCCATCTCCGCCGACGGAAGATTGATGGCATACGGACGCCGCGAAGGCGAACGCAGCCTGCGGGTCAAACAGGTGATCACCGGCAGCGAGGTCACAGTCGTTCCGCCGCAAACCGGATTCTTCGGCACGGGCGCGACTTTCACACCCGACGGCAACTATCTTTATTACACGCATGCCGACCCCAGCAATGGAAACAACACCAATCTCTACAGCGTGCCGGCACTCGGTGGAGGATCGCGTCAACTGGTGAGCGATATCGCCAGCACCGCGGCATTCTCGCCCGATGGCAAGCGGATAGTGTACCGGCGCTTTCTCCAGAGCAAGCCCGAAGATCAATTGCTGATCGCGAATGCGGATGGCAGCGGTGAAAACGTGATTCTCCATCATGAATCCGGGATCAGGGGCCTCAACACCGATCCCACCTGGTCGGCCGCAGGGGACCTGATCGCAGTAAGCGCTGTGGAATTGGGTAAGAACACGCTTAGTTCCATTCTTGTACTCACGCCCGAAGGCAAACTGGTCAAGAGTTTGCCGCTGCCCATGTTCGTGAATGCTGTGACGTGGCTGCCCGATTCGACCGGTTTATTTTTCATTGGCGCCGAAAAATCCACCGGACTGCGGCCGCAGATATGGTTCCAGCCGTATCCCACCGGGGAACCATTCAAAGTCAGTAACGACTTGAGTGAGTACTACTCGCTTAGCGTGACAGCGGATGGTAAGTCGTTCGTTACTACCCAGAAGCATTCGCAGTCGACAATCTATGTGGCCGACTCACCGGCGGTTCTCCACGATAAGATCGATTGGAACCTGGCTCCTATCTCCACCGAGCAAGCAACTGGGTCGTCTCTATCATGGACGGCCGCTGGCAAGTTATTGCAAATTGATTCCACCCTCCACGCTTACATGACCGATAGCGATGGCAGCAATCGGGTTCATCTGCTGGAGAGTAACGCACCGGTCGCCGACGTCGCCGCCTGCGGCCCCGCGGATATGGTTGTGCTCGCTATTCTGACGGAAGACAATCAGGTGCAATTGTGGCGACTCAAGACTTCTACGGGAGAATTCAAGCAGATCACCTCGGGAAAATTCGACCGGAGTCCGTCCTGCACGCCCGACGGAAAATGGGTGGTGTATCAATCCTACATTGCAGCCGATAGCATGGCGCGCGTCTTCAAAGTCTCCAGCGACGGGGGCACGCCCGCGGAGCTGTTTCGCGGAACTCTTTTTATCCCACCCGCGATTTCACCCGATGGGTCACTGCTTGTCTATGGCAAGAGTGAAGGCCAGGGCGCCGGCGCAGAAAGTAAAGTCGTAGTCGAACGGATCGACAGCGGCTCCGTCCTACAGCAGTTCCCGATGCCCTCATCCAATAACTGGCAATATCTGGGCTGGACCCCGGATGGCAGGTCGTTTACCTACGTTCGCAATACCACCGGCAACCGCGAGAATTTGTACATGCAATCGCTGGCCGGGGGCGCACCCGTTCAGTTGACCCATTTTGATTCGGAACCGGCGATCGTGGCCTCATACGCATTTTCACGCGACGGCAAGAAGCTGGCAGTCACCCGCGCGCGATATAACGACAGCGATGTAGTGATGTTCAGCGGTTTCCGGTGAGTTCGTAGCCTGCTTATAGAGCGTCGTTTGATCGGTAACGTTGTGTATCAACCGCCGCCCGATCGACAAGACAGCGTATAAGTCCGAAAGGAACCCATGCTGGAGATTCAAAACAAGCAGTTGCCGCCAGATGTCACGGTCCTCGAACTAACCGGAAGAATCACCATCGGCAGGGATTGCAAGTCGCTGGAATGGGCTGTCGAGAATCTTGTAAAAGAGGGACGAAAAAAAGTGATCTTCGATCTTGCGGGTGTGACCCACATCGACAGCACCGGAATTGGGATCATCGTAATGTCCGCCGGCCAAATCAAGAAAGTGGGAGGCGAGTTGCGAGTGGCCGGCGCCAGCGCTCATGTCGAAGACGTGTTGAAGCTGACGAGCATCGATAAGATTGTTGCACTCCACCCCACTGCAGCGGCAGCGGCTGCAACCTTCTGACGCCCGAGCCGGCCCCTAAAGGGGCGTCTGATTTTAACGGCTTACGGTATCGCTAAAGCGATACCCTGATACGAAGCCGAACTTTCTCCGCCGCCCACGACGCGCGTCCGTTACTTCAGCGTATCGCTGCTGTAAAGTTGTCCAAGTTGTGTGCGGTAACCATACGCCATCCACCGGCCATCCGGCGTAATCGCGATCGGGGTCAACATGGGCCTCAGGCCCGTCGCGTCTTTCGGCGTTATCGTCTGCCACAGATCCCGCCGGCCGGACTCTATATCGATTTTGTAAATGTTGAGGCCAGTAGCGGTTGTTGCCTGCACAAATATATGGTTCGAGTCCGCCCACCCGATGGGAAACTCGGGATCCTGAATGCCGGCGATTGGCTTGGAGCTACCGTCCGACAGGGAGCGGACGGCGACGGCCTTGTTCTGGTAACTAATGAATGAATTGCCGTCCGGCGCAACGGCTCCCGGCGGAGCGATTCCCGGAGACAACTGTTTTGGTGTCGAACCATCGGCATCCGTGAGGTATACGGCCTCCGGCTGGCCTGGCTGGGTGGCGCCCATCAGAATACGATGGCCATCCGGGAACCATTCGGCCCATCGCGGCTGTATCCCATCCCAGTGCAACACGCGCGCCTGTCCCGCGCCCACGGGGACAACATGGATGCGGTGCGCGGGATCATCGGGCAGCAATACTATCGCCCATTTTCCATCGGCGGTAATGTCCACGCCATATCCGCCTCCGGTTAGTCGAACTGCGGGAGAGCCATCGCTCTTGCGCACATACACCGAGTAGTCGTTGCCTGATTGTTCAGATAGATCTGTAAACAATACTTCACTTCCGTCCCGCGACAGCGTCGGACCATAACTGTAGGAGAGCCAGCTCAGGTCGCGTTCCTGGTTGGATCCGTGCTCCACCATCGCCATCGTTCCGCGGGTTTCTTCGGTTGAAACCAAGACTCGACCCGACGCCGAGATATCGAGGATGCGCGTCGGCGCCGTGCCGCAATACACCGTCCTTTCCCTGCCCGACAATGTGACGGCGTGAATGCACCACTGCTCGCCTGACAGCGCGGCCGAGAACCATATTTCTTTTCCCGATGGCGCCCAGGCCAATCCCTCCAGCGATTCCCATCCGGTCGACAGGGTCCGGAGCTGCCCGGATCGGTCCACCAGCACGAGATCGCCTCGATCATCGAGATTCGGCGGGTGCCGAAACAGCGCCACCTGTTTTCCATCCGGAGAAACTCGCATGTCGCTCAACCAGCCTTCGCCTTCGAGCAGCACCTTTCCGATGGGATATTGCAGCTGCCACTTACGATTGCCGCCGTCGTTGCTGCGATTAATGACGGCGAGTTCGTTTCCGTCCGGCGACCAATCGGCATCGACGACATTCTCGAGCAACTCGCGAGGCGCGCTGCCGCCCAGCGGAGAAGTGGCCAGCGTACCACCCCATTCGTAGTGCGCAATATATTTCGGCCGCATCACGACTGCCATTTGACCTTGGCGCGAAATCGACAGCAGCAATGCGCCGCCCAGGCCCGCCGGCGTGGATGCCGGATAGTCCTCGCGAATGCTGTAGGTGTCGGGCGCTCCTCCTGCGGACCTTGTTTCGAGCTTCGCACTATAGAGGACGGTCTTCGTATCCGGCGTGAATCGGCCCCGAATGACCTCGCCGCGATGGTATGACACCCGTGTGAAGGTCGGCGGCGGAAGCGGGCCAGGATGCAGATACCATGTGACTGCTGCTCCCAGTGCGAGGCAGAGCGCAGCGATAGCGGCGAATTCAAACCAGCGGCGTCTGCCTGTAGTATCGGCCTCGACGACACCCGCAATCGCGATATTGGCTGCGCTTCGCGAGGTTGTGCCGCTCAACGCCTCCAACGCGAAAGCGAGATCCTTTGCGGATTGGAAGCGCTGCTCCGGTTGCTTCTCCAGGCAACGCCGCACAATGCGCTCCAGGCCCGGCGAGACCGGGTGCGTCATCTCGTTAAGCTCGGGCGGGTCTTCTTTCAGGATCGCCGTCATGGTTTCGGCGGCAGTATCGCGGCGAAACGCGCGCTGTCCGGAGATCATCTCGTAAAGCACTGCGCCAAAGGCGAAGATGTCGGTTCGTGAATCTACAGCGGCACCGCGCACCTGCTCCGGCGCCATGTAGCCGGCCGTGCCCATTACCATACCGGCTTCGGTAGGCGAACTGGTCAGCGTCAAGCCATCGGATTCATTCTTCGTCCCGCGAGCGATCGGCGCGAGCTTGGCGAGTCCGAAATCTAGAATCTTCACGCGCCCGTCGCGAGTGATAAAAACATTTTCCGGCTT
Organism: Terriglobales bacterium; assembly: GCA_049585515.1. Classification (GTDB taxonomy): domain Bacteria; phylum Acidobacteriota; class Terriglobia; order Terriglobales; family Acidobacteriaceae; genus Acidiflorens. The sequence continues at coordinate 9,146 of JBAVAA010000080.1, forward strand.
CAAATCGCGGTGGATAATCCCCTTGTCATGCGCGGCCGCCAATCCCTGCGCAATCTGCGCCGCATAATCGGACGCCTTGCGAGATGGCAAAGGCCCCTGCTCGAGTTCTAAGCGCAAGCTGTTGCCTTCGAGAAGTTCGGAAACAATAAAGGGCGAGCCGTTCTGCTCGCCGATATCGTGAATGGCAAGAATGTTGGGATGATTCAGCGCTGCCACCGCGCGCGCCTCTTGCTCAAAGCGCCGCAAGCGGTCGGCATCGGCCGAAAACGATTCGGGAAGGACTTTCAGCGCGACTTCGCGACCCAGGCGGCTATCGCGTGCGCGATAAACCTCGCCCATCCCGCCTGCGCCCAGGGGCGAGAGGATCTCGTACGGACCAAGTTTAGTGTCGGCGGTAAGCGTCATTCGTGGGCGTAATTATATTAGAAACCAGAGTGTGCGTGGCTGACACACCCTGGCGTTCCTCTCAACTCGCTGGGAAAGTCAAGATCCCCGCCCCTTCGGCTTCGCTCAGGGCAGGCTCTGTCGCAGAAAAACGCGACAAGGACGGGGCACCCTAATTCAGCGGGAATCGTTGCGCCGGTCATCGCTCATCGCTCATCTGGAAACCGGCGTTGGGCGACGTCCCGGCCGTCGAGTTGCGGTAACCGCGGCGTCCAAGCGGGCGGCGAGATCGGCGAAAGCGGGTGTGGGTCCGTTCCAGCGCAATTCCTCTACGTCGTTGAATAGAGGGATGTCGGTCCGCAATGTAGCGAGCGTGCGAAACAGTAGAGCGCGGTCCCGCTCGCGGGATAGAGTGTCGGCGAGGGCGCTCGCGCCCGCTGCGTTCACGTGCCACTCGCGCCAGTCCGCAGGTATGTGTTCCAGATGGCCAAACTTTGAGAGAACAGCGGCCGATGACTTTGCGCCCCAGCCTCGCAGCCCCGGATAACCGTCGGCCGAATCGCCCACCAACGCCAGATAGTCGGGGATTGACGCCGGGGCCACGCCGAACTTCTGAATTACTCCTGCTTCGTCCGTGGTCGCACGCGTCCGGCGGTTCAGTTGCACAACGCGCCGGCCACGCACACACTGAGCAAGGTCTTTGTCGGGCGTGCAGATGATCACCTGTTCCACGCGCGCGTCCTGAGCCGCGTGAAAAGCGGCCGCAGCGAGCGCATCGTCCGCCTCGAATTCCACCATAGGCCATACGACAATGCCCGCCGCAGAGAGGATGTTTTCAAGCAGTGGGAATTGTGCCAACAGTTCGGGTTCAACGCCTTCGGCGGTCTTGTAACCCGGCCACAATCGGTTGCGAAAGGATTCGATGACGTGGTCGGTTGCAACGGCGACGTGCGTGGTTCCGCCGCCCTTCATCATCCCGAGCACGGAGGCGAGGACGCCCCGGGCTGCGGCGATTTCCTGTCCGTCCGAATCCCGGGCCGAGGGCAGCGCGTAGTAATGCCGGAACAGCTCGTATGTGCCATCGACCAGATAGACGTCCAAGGCGCAACTCCACCACCACCCTATAGGAGGGGTAAGGGGTGGATCAACTGCTGCTGACCCAGTCGGCGACGTTCAGGCACAGGCTTTATGGCTCGCGGCTTTATGACTAGCCCTTCGCTCGCTCATCGACTTCGGGAATGCGGTCGCTCCTCCCGTGGTTGGCCAGTTTACCGGCAATCGCGGCGAGTTTTTCGATCAGGAAGACTTCAAGGGCCGAGCGATTCTGGTGCGCTACCTCTGGCTCAACGTC
>JBAVAA010000081.1:0-5883 GCA_049585515.1 Terriglobales bacterium
GAGAAGGGCGTCCGCTCAATTAAAGAGCTGGTGACGTTCGACGAAGAGGAGATCACGGAAGAGATTGTCGACAAACGTCTGAAAGAATTTCTCGCCAAGATCAACACGCTCGACAAGCTTTACAAGAAGGTGGCGCCGCTCCAGGAAAAACTGGCGGCAGTGAACCTCAAGAAGAATGCGCGGATGCATCGCCGTTATCGCTTTCAGTTGGCGCATGCGATCGTGCACACTTCGATCGCAGTTCGAAAGCTGGGTTTCACCAACAATGAACGCAAACGACTGATCGACCGTGTAAACCGTACGGTCGACGGAATGCGTTCGCTCGACCGGCAGATCCAGAACCTGGAGAAGCGGGCCGAGGCAACCCGCAGCGAAGAACAGAAGAAAGAATATAAAAAGCAGTCGCGCGCGGTCCGCGGAGAGCTGGAAAAGCTTGAAGTGGAAGCGGGCCTGTTGTTCCAGGAGCTCAAGCGCACACAGCGCGAGATCATCCAGGGCGACATGGACGCCGAGCACGCCAAGCGCGAGCTCATTGAAGCGAACTTGCGTCTCGTCGTTTCGATTGCGAAAAAGTACACCAATCGTGGATTGCAGTTCCTCGACCTGATTCAGGAAGGCAACATCGGCCTGATGAAGGCCGTTGATAAGTTCGAATACCGCCGCGGCTATAAGTTTTCGACTTATGCCACGTGGTGGATTCGGCAGGCAATAACTCGTGCAATTGCCGATCAAGCGCGTACCATTCGTATCCCTGTCCACATGATCGAAACGATCAACAAGTTGATCCGCACCTCGCGGCAACTCGTACAGGAACTGGGACGCGAACCTACGTCAGAAGAAATCGCCAAGCGGATGGATATTCCGGTTGCAAAAGTCCGCAAGGTCCTGAAGATCGCGCAGGAACCAATCTCTCTCGAAACGCCAATCGGCGAAGAGGAAGATTCGCACCTGGGCGACTTCATCGAAGACCGCGCGGTGGTTTCTCCGGCGGAAGCGGTGATCAACGTCAACCTCAAAGACCAGACTTCGCAGGTATTGCGCACGCTGACACCGCGCGAAGAGAAGGTCATCAAGATGCGCTTCGGGCTCGAAGACGGTTCGGAGCACACGCTTGAGGAGGTCGGCCAGTCGTTCGCAGTAACTCGCGAACGCATACGTCAGATTGAGGCCAAGGCGCTGCGAAAGCTGCGGCACCCATCGCGGTCGCGGAAGCTGCGGGCCTTCATGGATGGAGTGAGAGACTAAATCAGAGGTTAGAGGGTCAGATTGCAGAAGTGGGGCGCGAGTAATCGCGCCCTTTTTCTTTGCTATCACCGATAGCAGCAGATGGTGCCGACGCACACGACCCTGTGATTCCAGTCACAGCCCCGCGATTCCCCGTCCGGCATTATGAAATTGAAATTCAATTTCATTTAGCGGGCGGGGGAACCTGCCGCTGACCGGTAATTATGGAAGGCACTCATAATCATGCTCTCGACCCAGAAGTCAGCAGTACTCGGCAAGTCCTGTAACACGTCACCGGCCATTCTCATAGCAGCCGTCATTATCACTATCACTTCCTGCTTCCCCGCTTGGGCTCAGTCAACTGCGAATGTATCGGGCACCATCGTCGACCCGAGTGGAGCTGTGGTTGCCGGGGCAACCGTTGTGCTCCACGATTCAGAGCGTGGAGCCGAGCAGTCGATCACTGCCGGTGGCGAGGGGGCTTATAGCTTCGCCAACGTCGCCACAGGGCGGTATCGAGTCGAGGTCAGTGCGGAGGGATTCAAGTCCTATCTGCACGATAACTTGATTCTGGTTGCAGCTGAGGCACTCAAACTTGACATCACGCTGGCCCTGGCCTCTCAGAGCACTATGGTCGAGGTTTCAGCTGACGCGATGCAGATCGACCTCTCCGACACACAGATGGGAGACACCATTGCCTCTACCAAGATGACGAGCGTACCGCTCAATGGCCGCAGCTTTGTCGATCTGGTGGCCATGCAGCCCGGAGTTGTCCCCGCCAGTTCGGCGCAGCCGAATGCCGTTGTGATGTCGGGTTGCACGAGCACGCCGCCTTCCGGCGACCTCAACGCCGGCAACTTGTCGGTGAGCGGGCAGCGCGAAACGGCCAACGGATTCGCCGTGAATGGCAGCAACGTGGAAGAGAATTTCAACAACGGCACCGCGGTGGTGCCGAACCTTGATTCGATTCAGGACCTGAAGGTTCTAACTAACAACTTCGACGCCGAATATGGGAACTTCAGCGGCGGCCAGGTCATGGTAGCGACGAAGTCGGGAAGCAATCAGGTCCACGGCAGCGCCTTTGAATTTCTGCGCGACACAAGTTTGGATGCTCGTAACTACTTCGGCACCGAAAGGGCAGAGTACGACCGCAATCAGTACGGCGGCACTCTCGGTGGGCCGATAAGGAAAGACAAGGCTTATTTCTTCCTGGATTATCAGGGAACGAACATGACGCAGGGACAGGAAACGGGGAAGATCGTAGTTCCGAGTCTAGCCGATCGTGCGGGCAATCTCGCGGACCTCAGTTCGCAACTCACAGGAACTGTAAGTACAGAGTATTGGGCAGCACAACTTCAGAACCGGGGATTTGCCGCCACTGTGGGCGAGCCCTACTCCGCGGTTTTCGCAAATGCGGTGATCCCACAAAGCAGGTGGTCGTCGCCTGCCCAGGCACTGATGCAATACATCCCGCAACCGAACGTCGGTGCAAACCTTTTCTCCAGTTCGTCGGAAAATGAAACGTTGGGTGACAATAAGGTGGCGGCGCGCATTGACGTCGGCACTCGCATCGGCAGTCTGAGTGGCTATTATTTTCTCGATCAGTACGCACTCGACAATCCTTATCCGACCGCGCAAGGCGGCGCTAATGTCCCGGGCTTCAACGCGCTTTCAAACGGTCGCGCACAATTGTTCAACCTCGGCCTGACAAAGGCGTGGGGCGCGAACACGGTCAATGAAGCGCGCGTGAGTTACATGCGTTTCGCCAATGTGATCGGACAACCGAAGGGCGGAGTCGGTCCATCGCTCGCTTCGCAGGGGTTCATCGACGGAGCGGGCACGTTAGGCATCGTTCCGCTGAATCCGTCCATTGAAGGAATCGAGAATGTCGCGTTCAACGATTTCACGATTGGGACCGACGTTACCGGCGAGCGGCAAGTGAACAATACCTACCAGTGGAGCGACAACTTTTCCAAAGTAATGGGAACGCACACGCTGAAATTCGGCGGCAGTTTTCATATCGATCAGGTCAACATCAATTCCAACTCCATCAACAATGGTTCATTCGTTTTTCAGGGAACCGAAACCGGGTCCGATTTTGTCGATTTTCTTCTGGGCGTGGCCAGCACGTACGAGCAGGGAGACGCTAGCCCGTTCTACATCCGCAATAAATACATCGGTGCGTTTGCTCAGGACAGCTGGCGTGTACACCCGAACCTGGTGCTGAATTACGGTCTGCGGTGGGATGTTCTGCCGCCGTGGCGGGAAAAATTCAACCAGCTTCAGACTTTCGTTCTCGGACAGCAATCGGTTGTCTATCCGGGCGCCCCGGCGGGCATCGTATTTCCGGGGGACCCGGGTATTCCGAGCACGCTCGCTCCCACGAAGTGGAATGACTTTGCTCCCCGTGTTGGCCTGGCGTACTCGCCAGACCTTGAGGATGGACTCATCGGAAAAATATTCGGCGGCCACGGCAAGAGCAGCATCCGCGCGGGTTGGGGAATCTTCCATACTGCCATTGAGGGACTGTCTGCGGGAATCATGAGCGCTTGCGCTCCCTACGGTTACGATTACGACAGCACTGTCGGACGTCCGCAGTTCGACGAGCCTTTTCTCTCGGCTACCACCGGACTGACGAACGGCCAGCCGTTCCCTTCGCCAATCCCGGCCTTCGGTGCGTCGGAGAAACATCCGAACACGACCGTGGATTGGTCGAAGTACACTCCACTGACTGGCGATCCTGCGTTCTACTATCGCAATACCTCTCCCTACGATGAAAGCTACAACTTTTCCTGGGAGCGTGAATTGAAGCCCTCTACCGTGCTGAAAGTCAGTTACGTGGGTTCCCAGGCTCATCACTTACTGGTCCTTACTTCAGCGGATCCGGGAAATGCCGCGCTGTGCCTTAGCGTGAGCAGCGCGAGCCAGGTTAAGCCGGGAAGTCCCGTCTGCGGACCGTTCAGCGAAGGTGGCATCTTTACCAAAGCCGACGGCACACAGATACGAGTGAGGGGACCGTTCAACGCTTCTTTTGACGGGATCACATATCAGAAGACAGTAGGTTTCTCCAACTACAACGCTCTGGAAGTTTCGCTTCGCCACAACAGCAGATCGTTGGAAGTAATGGCCGGATACACCTATGGTAAATCGATTGACGATTCCTCAAGTCTGTCCGAACCCGTCTATCCGATGAACGCTGCATTCACGAAAGCTATTTCCGCGTTCGACCTGCGACACAACTTCGTGGCCAGTTATCGCTACAGCCTCCCAGTTGACTCACTTCTCCGCGCGAAGAATCGCTGGACCGAAGGCTGGTCGTTCTCCGGTATCACGCGCTTTGCCACGGGCCTGCCGGTAACGCTCTACAACAATACTGACAGTTCGTTGCTCGGAAGCATGCCCAACGGCATCAACAATAATGGAGTCGATACTCCGTACTATTTGCCGGGCAAGCTCGACGTCAACACCAATCCGCGCGACGGCCGGTCAGCCTTCAACACTTCGCTGTTTCCATCGGACGTTACGCCTTATCTCGGTCAATTAGGGAACGCCCCGCGCCGGTTCTTCTATGGGCCTGGTCTGGAGAATTTCGACGCTAGCTTGCAGAAAGAGTTACATATTACCGAAGGCAAGATGTTACAGTTCCGCATGGAAGGCTTTAATGTTTCCAACCATGCGAAATTCTTTGGCGCTTCTTCCGTAAATGGCAACATCAGCAGCGCTAACTTCGGCCAGGTAGTAACCGCAGCCGACCCTCGGCTGGTGCAACTCGCTGTCAAATTACTTTTCTAGAAACCGAAGCCGCTCGCGACATTTCACTGGCAAGAATGTTCGCGCCGACAATCGCCCCTGCCACGCCCTGCTAGAATTGAAGCATCTTCATGGAAGCCTCCCGCATCCGGAACTTTGCGATCATCGCGCATATTGATCACGGGAAATCCACGCTCGCCGACCGGTTGCTGGAGCTTACCGGGTCGCTGGCGATGCGCGAAATGCAGGAACAGGTCCTCGACTCGATGGATCTGGAGCGGGAGCGCGGCATCACCATCAAAGCGCATGCCGTCCGTATGCTGTATCCAGCGCAGGATGGGCAGATTTACCAGCTCAACTTGATCGACACCCCCGGACACGTGGATTTCTCTTACGAAGTGTCGCGCTCGCTCGCTGCCTGCGAAGGAGCGCTGCTGGTGGTGGATGCATCGCAGGGAGTGGAAGCGCAGACGCTGGCTAATTCGTATCTGGCAATAAACCACGGCCTCGAGATTATTCCGGTGATCAATAAGATCGACTTGCAGAGCGCCGACGTTCCGCGCACCAAGGAGATGATTGAGAGCGCGGTGGGGCTGGATGCCTCCGATGCGTTGCTGATCAGCGCGAAGACAGGCCAGGGCGTGCCCGATGTTCTTGAGGCCATCGTGAAGCGTGTGCCGCCGCCGAAGGGCGCGCCGGATAGGCATCTTCAGGCATTGCTCTTCGATTCGTGGTTCGATCCTTATCGCGGTGTGGTGGTACTGGCTCGTGTTTTCGAGGGCACATTGCGCAAAGGGCAGAAGATCCGCCTGTGGGCGAACGGACACGTTTATCAGGTGGAGACTTTGGGTGTGCTCACGCCGAAACCAGTTGAGATCGATGAGCTGGTGGCGGGCGAAGTCGGATTCA
>JBAVAA010000082.1:0-10197 GCA_049585515.1 Terriglobales bacterium
AGCTTGTAATCCGCGGAGGCAATCCTCTGCTGGGGACGGTCCGCATCAGTGGCGCGAAGAACGCCGCCCTGCCTTGCATGGCGGCGGCGCTGCTCACCGACGAACCGGTGATCCTTGAGAACATCCCGCAAGTGCGCGACATCGAGACCACGCGCAAACTGCTCGCCGCCATGGGCGCCGAGGTGGAACTCGGCTATGGGCGAGCCCATCATCGGACCACGATTTGCGCACGCGCGCTCGCCGCTCCGGAGGCTTCTTATGAATTGGTCAAGACGATGCGCGCCTCCACCCTCGTCCTGGGACCTCTCGTTGCGCGATGTGGCCGCGCCCGAGTCTCGCTTCCGGGCGGATGTGCCATCGGCGCGCGCCCCATCGACCTTCACATCAAGGGCCTTGAACGTCTGGGCGCCAAGATCACGCAGGAGCACGGCTATGTTGAAGCTACGGCCGATCGCCTAAAGGGTGCCGAAGTTGTCTTCGACAAAATTACGGTCACTGGCACCGAAGACGTGCTGATGGCGGCCACGCTTGCGGAGGGCGAGACCATCATGCAGAACTGCGCTCGCGAGCCGGAAGTCGCCGACCTGGCTGCGCTGCTTAACGCCATGGGCGCCGCAATTCACGGCGCCGGAACGTCCACAATCCGCGTAAAGGGTGTCGCCAAACTTCATGGCGCGAGGCATCGCATTGTTCCGGACCGCATCGAAGCCGGAACGTTCATCATTGCCGGAGCGCTCACCGGTGGAGACGTTAACGTTGCCGGATGCGATCCCACCCACCTCGCCGCGATCCTGCAGAAACTCGCGGAGACCGGCGTAAAAACCGCAGTGAAGGCCGATTCGGTTCGCGTCATGGGCGATCACCCGCTCCAAGCCGCGGATATGAACACCGAAGAATATCCCGGCTTTCCCACCGACATGCAGGCGCAATACATGGTGCTCGCGACGCAGGCGGCGGGTACCTCGATTATTACTGAAAATATCTTTGAGAACCGCTTTATGCACGCGCAGGAACTGGTGCGCATGGGGGCCAATGTCAAGATCGAAGGCCGGCGCGCCATCGTCCGCGGCGGAACTTCGCTGAGCGCCGCCGCCGTCCTCGCCTCGGACCTGCGCGCCTCTGCCTCGCTCGTACTCGCTGCCCTTGTTGCCGACGGCGAGACCATCATTGATCGCGTCTATCACCTGGACCGAGGCTATGAGCATATTGAAGAAAAATTGAAGGGTATCGGCGCCGAGATACGCCGCGTCGGCGACATCTTTCCGAGACGAGTCGCGGCGCCCACCCAACCCTGACGGGTAACGATAGTAACCTGCGAGCGGCAGCTTATGCGGCTACCATGATCCAGGATGTTGACTCAGAATCCTCCGCCGGCACCTCACTTAGCCCCGCCTGAGTTGCCGGCGCCGACGGTAATTTCCACTCCAATCACGACAAGTCGGCAGTCTCTTACTCTTGTTAACTATTTGGCCGTGGGTGCCTGCAATACGATCTTCGGCTACGGCTGTTTTGCTTTGTTTACACTGCTCCTTACTCCCGTTTTTTCCTATGGATATGTCTTAGCCAGCCTTTTCGCTAACCTATTGAGTATCACTTTTGCCTTTTTCGGATATAAGTGGTTTGTATTCAAGACTAAGGGCAACTATCTCAAGGAATGGACCCGCTGCGTTGGGGTTTACGTGCTAAGTATGATTCTGTCAGCCGCCGCCCTTCCGGTTGTCGTCGGAATTATCCGCCGGCAACCCGGTTACGAGCGCAGTGCGCCCTATATCGCCGGCGCTTTTGTTCTAGTGTTTTCAGTCGTATTCAGTTTCTTTGGCCATCGCCACATTTCCTTCGCCGATGGCATTCGGGCTCCGCAGAAAGCACGTTGAACTCTGAGGATCACTGTCCGAAAAGTCGTGCCCATCGGTGACTTTAGTAATTCCTCTTTCGTCGCTCGCCTGTGGGATAACTGAAGTTGCAGGCCCGTAGTTTGGACGATAACGAACGCACACGTGCGCGAATCGTTGTCGCCATGTCGGCAAGGGCAAGGACCCGGTATATGAAGGTTGTCGTTTTGTGCGGTGGGTTAGGTACCCGTCTCCGGGAGGAGACCGAATTCCGCCCCAAACCGATGGTGGAAATTGGGGGTCGCCCTATTTTATGGCACATCATGAAGATGTACGCCCACTACGGCATGCGCGAGTTCATTCTGTGCCTCGGATATCGGGGCAACATGATCAAGGATTACTTTCTGAACTACGAAGCGATGAATAGCGACTTCAAGATTTGCCTTGGGCGCAAGTCGCATATCGAATTCATGGGCGCTCATCAGGAGCAGGATTTCGCTGTCACCCTTGCCGACACCGGCCTGGAAACGATGACGGGCGGCCGCTTGCAGCGCGTTGCGCGATATCTCGAGAACGACGACACCTTTCTGCTTACCTACGGCGACGGCGTGAGCGACGTTAATATCCGGTGCCTGCTCGACTTCCATCACAAGCACGGCAGAGTCGCGACTGTAACCTCAGTTCCGCCGATTTCGCGCTTCGGAGTACTCGAGACCGATTCCCGAGGCCAAGTACAACGTTTCATGGAAAAGCCCAAAGCTAACGGCCTGATCAGCGCTGGCTTTTTTGTCTTCAATCGCCGCATATTCGATTGCCTCGACGGTCCCGAGTGCATCCTCGAACGCGAACCCCTGGAGCGACTGGCGCGCGAGGGGCAGTTGATGGCCTACCGGCATGACGGCTTCTTCTACGCGATGGACACTTACCGCGAATACCAATATCTGAATGAACTCTGGGCAAGCGAGCAAACTCCTTGGAAAGTGTGGACGGAATGAATTCATTCTGGCGAGATCGTTCCGTTTTCGTGACGGGTGGCACGGGGTTATTGGGATCGTGGCTCGTCCAGCGACTGCTCGAGGACGGCGCGAACGTGGTTTGCCTGGTGCGGGACTGGGTGCCGCAAAGCGAGCTGTTGCGCACTCGTCGCATTGACCAAGTCACTACGGTGCGCGGAGACATTGTCGATCGTGAACTGGTCGAGCGCATTCTGGGCGAGTACGAAGTGGAAGTCGTATTCCATCTGGCGGCGCAAACGATAGTCGGCATTGCCAATCGTAATCCGGTCTCGACCTTTTCGACCAACATCGAAGGGACGTGGAATCTGCTGGAGGCGTGCCGCCGCTCGCCAAAGGTCATGTCGATTGTGGTGGCGTCCTCCGATAAGGCCTATGGCGATCAGGAGCAACTTCCCTACGACGAGACGATGCCGCTCCAAGGTCGTCACCCTTACGATGTCAGTAAGTCATGCGCCGATCTGATTGCGCAGACTTATGCCGCCAGTTATGACCTGCCTGTCGCTATCACACGCTGCGGCAATTTTTACGGCGGAGGCGATTTGAACTGGAATCGCGTGGTTCCGGGTACGATTCGCTCGGTTATCCGCGGAGATCGACCCGTGGTGCGCTCCGACGGCAAATTTGTCCGTGACTATTTCTACATTGAGGATGGCGCAGCTGCGTATATGTTGCTTGCCGAGCGACTCGTCTCGAATACCGCTCTCCGCGGCCAGGCTTTCAATTTTTCGAATGAGAGCCAAGTCAGCGTGCTTGAACTGGTCGACGAAATCCTGCGGAAGATGCGGTCTTCTCTGCGTCCCGAGGTGCTCAACCAGGCCAGCAACGAAATTCGTCATCAGTTCCTGAGCGCTGAGCGAGCCCGCACCGTGCTCAACTGGCGGCCGCAGTTCACCCTTGAATCCGGCCTTGACCGAACCATTGCCTGGTATCGCGAATTTTTGGGCGCGCCCGCTGCGATGGCACACAGGAGCGCCGGATAACTCGAGACTAGCGTCCCATGACGATGACAACAAACAAGACGGCCGGACAACTTCGGGATGAAGTGCGGACACTCGTGAAGCAATACTACGAGGTTGCCTTCGCGCCACAAGCGTTCGTGCCCGGCCGGGGCAGCGTGCCCGTTTCGGGCAAAATTTTCGATTCGGCCGAACTCGAGTTGTTGGTCGAAGCTTCACTTGACGCATGGCTCACAACCGGCCGCTTTGCCGCCCAGTTCGAACGCGAATTTGCCGCCTTCATGGGCGTGCGTTGCGCTTCGCTCGTAAATTCCGGATCGTCCGCGAACCTGGTAGCCCTGTCGTGTCTCACTTCGCCATCGCTCGGTGAGCGCAGACTGGTTCCCGGAGACGAGGTCATTACCGTTGCGGCTGGGTTTCCTACGACCGTCAATCCGATTATTCAGAACGGGCTCGTACCTGTCTTTGTCGACGTTCAACTGCCGACTTACAACGTCGATGTAACTCAACTTGAAGCTGCTGTTTCGGACCGCACCAAAGCCATCATGCTGGCGCACACGCTCGGCAACCCGTTTGACCTTGATGCTGTGATGGAACTGGCTACGAAACACGATATCTGGGTAATCGAAGACTGCTGCGATGCGGTCGGGTCTCTTTACAAAGGCCGCGCGGTTGGCACCTTCGGCCACCTCGCCACCACAAGTTTCTATCCCGCACATCACATCACCATGGGCGAAGGCGGATGCGTGCTCACGCAGTTCCCTGCGCTTCAGAAGTTGGCCGAGTCTTTTCGCGACTGGGGTCGCGATTGCTGGTGCGATCCCGGTAAATCCAACACCTGCGGCCGCCGCTTCGATTGGAAGCTTGGCGATCTGCCCGCGGGATACGACCATAAGTATGTTTACAGCCACATCGGTTACAACCTGAAAGCTACCGACATGCAAGCAGCCGTCGGAGTCGCGCAACTCAAGAAGCTGCCCGGCTTCATAGCCGCTCGGCGCGCGAACTTTGCTCAACTTCACTCGGCTCTCAGCGACCTCGACGACATTTTTGTCTTGCCTGAAGCCACCGAATACTCGGAGCCGAGCTGGTTTGGGTTTCCTCTTGCCGTGCGCAAGGACGCGCCCGTCACCCGTACCCAGATCGTGCGTTTCCTGGAGTCTCGAAACATCGCCACCCGCTTGCTTTTCGGCGGCAACCTGCTTCGGCAACCCGCTTATCGCCACATAAAGCGGCGCGTGATCGGCGATTTGGCGAACACCGACTTTGTCATGAACAACGTTTTTTGGATTGGTCTCTATCCCGGCATCACGCAAGCGATGATCGATTACATGGGAGAGACCTTCCACCAGATTCCACGAGCCGCCTCCGCCGGTCGTGGAGCATAGGGAGCGGGCATATGAGTAACTCTGCGACAACGAACCATCTGGCGCACGATCTCGACCACGTCTTGGCGCGAACCGAGTCATTATGGCAAGAACTGCGCGGGCAGCGCATCCTGATTACGGGTGCAACCGGGTTTTTCGGATGCTGGCTGCTGGAGAGTTTTGCTTGGGCAAACCGGCGGCTGAATCTCAACGCGCGCGCGGTCGGATTGGCGCGGCGCCCCCAAACCCTTACGCAGAAAGCGCCGCACCTCGCCAGCGACCCCGCAATCGCGCTGCACGCGGCCGATGTCCGTTGCGATGATTTTCCGCACGCAGAAGCGCCTCAAGATACGTTCTCCCATGTCATTCATGCCGCCACCGAAGCTAGCGCCGCGCTAAACCAGCAGGCGCCGTTCGTGATGTTCGACACAATCGTCAGCGGAACGCGGAGGACTTTGGACTTCGCTGCGGCTAATTCCGTCAGAAAGTTTTTGTTCGTCAGCTCGGGCGCTGTCTATGGAACTCAGCCGTCCCATCTCGCAGACGTAGACGAGTCGTATTCCGGGAGCCCTGACCCACTGGATCCTGCAAATGCTTACGCGGAAGGCAAGCGCAGCGCGGAGCAACTATGCGCGATAGCGGCATCTTCGGAACTCGAAATTAAGATTGCGCGCTGTTTCGCGTTTGTCGGCCCGTACATGCAACTGGATGCGCATTTCGCCATCGGCAACTTCATCTATGATCGCCTGCGCCAACGGCCACTTCGCGTGCTAGGCGACGGTTCCGCTGTGCGCTCCTACCTGTACGCCTCTGACTTGATGGTCTGGCTCTGGACCATTCTTTTTAAGGGACAATCGCTCCGCGCCTATAACGTCGGATCCGAAGACGCCTTGAACATTGCAACCGTTGCGCGCACGGTCGCCGATGCGCTGCCGCCCGCGGTGGAAGTCAACATCGCTTCCCAGCCAACACTGAACGAGCAAGAGCACCGCTACGTTCCCAGCACGGCGCGCGCCCGCGAAGAACTTGGCCTTCGCGCCGAAGTCCCGTTGCGCGAAGCCATCGGCCGCACCCACGCCTGGTTCTCTGGAAATACATTCTCCGAGCAAACGAATTCCATGTCAGTGGCCGCACGACGGGGGAGCCATGCGTAGCGCTGCTCTCCTCGATCATGACTCAGGTCACAACTCGGATCATAACTCGGAGATCCACCTCTGATGAAGCTTTCCGACTACATAGTAAGTCGGCTCGCGGATTGGGGCATTCGCCACGTCTTCCTGGTCACTGGGGGCGGCGCCATGCACCTCAATAACTCGATTGGCATGGAGTCGCGCATTCAGTATGTGTGCAATCACCATGAACAAGCTTCCGCGATGGCGGCCGAGGGTTACGCGCGCATCAGCGGCCAGCCGGGCGTGGTGAACGTCACCACGGGGCCCGGCGGCATCAACGCACTGAACGGAGTGTTCGGGGCGTGGACCGACTCAATCCCCATGCTCATCATTTCTGGCCAGGTCAAGCGCGAGACCTGCATGCGCGTCCAGGGCATCACGGGGCTGCGGCAACTTGGAGACCAGGAAGCTGACATCGTCGCCATGGTCGCAAACATCACCAAATACGCGGTGCTGATCGACGACCCCCTCAGCATTCGATATCACCTCGAGCGCGCCTGGCACCTCGCCCAAAGTGGACGTCCCGGCCCGTGCTGGCTCGACATTCCTGTCGATGTACAGGCGGCGGCCATCGACCCCGCCAGTCTTCGCGGCTACGATCCTACGGAGGACAGGCACGTGCTCGATAATATTGCTGGAGATTCCACCCGGCTGAAAACGGACTGCGGCGAAGTCCTGCGGCAGATCCGCCACGCAAAGCGCCCGGTCATTCTCGCTGGTACCGGTGTCCGGGCCGCCCACGCAGTCGCAGAATTTGACCAACTTATTCAACGGCTCGGTGTGCCTGTAACTACCGCATGGACTCATGACCTTATCGCCACCGACGACCCGCTCTTTTGCGGACGCCAGGGCACCATCGGGGATCGTGCTGGAAACTTCACTGTGCAAAATGCCGACGTTCTGCTGATCTTAGGATCGCGCCTCAACATCCGGCAGACCAGTTATAACTGGCAATCGTTCGCGCCTCGCGCCTTCAGGATCCAGGTCGATATCGACGCTGCCGAGTTCCACAAGCCGACTGTCAAGCCAGACTTAGCCATTCACAGCGACCTGAAGCAATTCTTTCAGCAACTTCTCAGGCAATGTGATGCCGAAGACTACCGCCCCGGGAGGCATGGGTCGTGGCTTGCATGGTGCTGCGAACGCGTCCAACGCTACCCTGCGGTGCAGGATCCCCAGCGCCAAGCCGGGCCGCCTTTGAATCCTTACTACTTCATTGAGCAACTCTCTACTAAGCTCGCCGACGACGATGTCGTGGTGTGCGGCAATGCTACAGCGTGCATCGTGCCTTTCCAGACTGTGCGTTTGCGCAAAGGACAACGGCTTATTTCTAACTCTGGGTCCGCATCCATGGGGTATGACCTGCCTGCCGCCGTTGGAGCCGCTTTTGCCCGGCCCGGGAAGCGCGTGATCTGCATCGCCGGAGATGGCAGCATTCAAATGAACATCCAGGAATTCCAAACGGTGGTTCATCATCGCTTGCCGCTTAAGATTTTCGTCTTGAATAACTCCGGCTATCTTTCCATGCGGATGACGCAATCCGGCTTTTTCGGCCGACTCACGGGCGAGAGTGCTGCGAGCGGCGCTTCGCTCCCGGACATGGTCAAAGTGGCCTGTGCTTATGGCATTTCGTCGAGCCGTATTGACCGCCAGTCGCAACTTTCTCAAATCGATCGGGCGCTCGCAGCCGATGGGCCGGCATTAGTTGACGTGGTGCTCGATCCCAATCAGGAGTTTGAACCGCGATCCCGGGCCAGACAGTTACCGGATGGACGAATTGTTTCACCCAATCTAGAGGACATGTACCCATTCCTGGATGAAGCTGAACTAATGGACAATGTTATTCGTGAATAAGGACATTACTATGCTGATACACCGCTCTTAATAACGGCGCGACCACTGAGCAGACAACTAAGATCATGACCGGAAATGATATATTCGACGAGCTATTCGTACTGGAGTTAGCCAATAATCATCTTGGCGACCTGCAGCGGGGTCTCAAGATCGTCAGCAACTATGCGCAGGTGGTGCGCTTCAACAACGTGCGGGCAGCCATCAAGCTGCAATTACGCGACGTCGACAGCTTCATCCACCGGGACTTCCGCCGCCGCGAGGACATCCGTTACATAAAAAAGACGCTCGACACGCGCCTTCAGCCTGACGATTTTGCCAAGTTGGTCCGAGCGATCCGCGAAGCCAGTTGCATCCCGATGGCTACTCCGTTCGATGAGACCTCGGTTGACTTCTGTTGCGAACTCGGCATTCCGATCCTCAAAATTGCAAGTTCGGACTGTAACGATTGGGTGTTGATCGAAAAGATCGCCAAGACGAAAAAACCGATTATCGTCTCGACGGGCGGTACTTCACTCAAAGACATCGACGATCTGGTTACTTTTTTTGACAACCGTCATATCCCGCTGGCGATTAATCACTGCGTCTCGCTCTATCCTTCGGAGGATAGCGACATTGAACTGAATCAGATCGACTTTCTCCGCGAGCGCTATCCTAATCACACCATCGGGTTCTCTACGCACGAGTATCGCGATTGGACTTCGTCGATGCTGATGGCCTATGCCAAAGGCGCGCGGACATTTGAACGGCACGTCGACATCCAGACCGAGGGCATGACCGTTTCTCCGTATTGTTCGGTGCCGGAGCAGGTCGACACCTGGTTCAAAGCGTTTCACCGCGCTAAGAGAATGTGCGGAGCTCCGGGCACGCAGAAGCGTCTGCCCCCGCAAAAAGAAATTACTTATCTCGACTCGCTGGTCCGCGGCGTCTATGCCAAGCGCGATTTGCCCGTGGGCCACGTTCTTCAGGATGCCGACGTCTATCTGGCCATCCCACTTCAGCAGGGACAGATCTCCTGCCGCGAACTGATGCGCGGAGAAGTAATCCGGAAAGCTGTCTTCAAAGATCAACCTGTTTTGATTGACGCCATCGACAGCCCCTATGCCAACATCCCTTCGCTTACGGAGTTAATCTATCACCGCGGCCTGCCGCCACAACCCGCGGCTCACGCTGCAAAAGCGGGCGGCGGAAAATGACAGCTCTCCATGGGCACGAAAACCTGAAAACCGTCAGCGTGGTCACCCCCTGCTTCAACGAGGAGGGCAACGTTCGCGAAGTTTACGAACGCGTGCGCGACCTGATGTTGCGACTGGGAAAATATCGCTACGAGCACATCTTTATCGACAATGCGTCCCGCGATACCACGTTCGCCGTGCTAACCGAGATTGCGGCCATCGACTCGAATGTCAAAGTTATTCGCAACGCTCGCAACTTTGGACACGTCCGATCGCCTATGCACGCGGTTCTGCAAGCTCGCGGCGATGCCATCATTATTCTTATGTCGGATTTGCAAGATCCGCCTGAGCTTCTCGCGCAGTTACTCGAAGAGTGGGAGAAGGGGAAACCCATCGTCATAGCTGTGAAGCATCGAAGCCGCGAAGCCGCCCCGATGTTTCTGATCCGGAAACTGTTTTATCGTCTGGTCAACCACCTTGCCGACGACATCGAGACTTACGAAAACTTCACTGGCTTTGGCCTGTATGATCGACAAGTTATCGATCTGGTCCGCCAGTTTGGCGATCCTTATCCTTACTTTCGTGGCATGATCGCCGAAATTGGCCTCCCTCATGTCGAAGTCGAGTATGAACAGCAACGCCGGAAGAGTGGCAAGACGAAGAACAACTTCTACACCCTTTACGATCTCGCCATGCTTGGCATCACCAAGCTCTCCAAAGTTCCACTGCGCATAGTGACTTTTTCGGGTTTTGCCGGGTCTTTGCTCTCCATGCTGGGAGGCACGATCTACTTTGCTTACAAGCTTCTGTTCTGGCATGAGTTTACGC
>JBAVAA010000083.1:0-1678 GCA_049585515.1 Terriglobales bacterium
GCGATGGCCTGCGGATCGGCCATCACCGAGTTGGTCCAAGGCAAAAGCGTAGAACAAGCAAAAAAGTTGGGCAGGGAAGAGCTGGTTCGAAAAATCGGGGGCCTGCCGCAAGCCTCCGCGCACGCCAGCCATCTGGCAATGGACACGCTTGCCGCGCTGCTGCGGCAGATCTGAGCTGCAGTGAAGTCCTGGGTTGCTTGCCCACGTGAAATTACGGAGTCTCAGTCATCCTGATTACCTCGTTCAATCCCTGCACGCGGCGGTTTTCCTTCCTTCCTCGAACTGGGTGATTTCAATGGTTCCTTCGGGAAAGCTGGCGGTGATTTTTAGTTCTCCGCCCATGGCTTTGACGAAATCCTGGAGCGTGCTTACATACATATCGGCGCGGCGTTCGAGTTTGGAGACGGCGGCCTGGTTGACTCGGAGAATTTTGGCGAGATGCACCTGGGTCATGGCACGCGCTTGACGAAGCTCGTCCAGAGCCATGCGGGAGCGATACTTGGCCGCCAATTGGTGGGAACGTTTTTGCGCGGCTGGGGACATCCGGGCGCGAAGTGAATTGAAATTCCTAGGCATCTGGCTCCTCTTTGTTCGATCGTCCTTGTTCGGTCATTTTTACCCGATCATTCCTGGTGGGTCATTGAGACCATAATTGTTGCTTACCTTATCTGCGCCGCTTCCGCCCGAGTTGCGTCAAATGTTGATCGAACAAATCGTCGGCAATCGGCACAAACTTGTCGTACCACTTTGGGTCGCCCGTCTTATCGCCGCCGAGCAGAAGCAGCGCAGTCCGGCGCGGATCAAACGCGTAGAGCACTCGCAGGTGGCGATCCACTACCTTGCCTCTTAATTCCTTCATGTTGGCGTGACGGGAGGTGAAAATCACGTCCGCTTGAGGCCGCGGCAGGGTTGGGCCACTCTCCTGCAGCAGTTCGACCTTGGCGCTGATTTCGACTTGCTCATCTTCGGAAAGAGAGTCCCACCAGGTTTCGAACTGGCCGGTGAACTCGACTTCCCATGCCATTGGTAGTATTCCTTATGGGGAATAGTCTGTCAAGGGAATAGTGGCAGAAGGGCTATTCACATCCGGTTGATATACCGTCCAGCCGTTGGCGATTGCGATCTCTTTCAGATTCGGGTTGGGGTTGATGGCGAATGGGTGCTTGGAGAGGGCCAGCATTTCGCGGTCCCAGATGGCGTTGCCGAAGGCGCAATCGGGCCTGCTGTCTGACGACGGATCGGAAGACGAATCGAGCGCGGATTTGATTGCTTCTACCTTGCCGGATCCGCTGGGGACTCGAATCAAGCGGGCGGTGATGATGCCATTATCGATGGCTGCTTCGGCGGCCAGGATGCGATTGTCTGGGATGCCGAAAAACTTCATGGCGGAGCGGATGATCCATTGGCTGGAAGAGGAGACGGCCCAGACGTCGCATTCGGATTCGCGCAGGCGTTCGACCAATGCTTGCATCTCGGGAAAGATGTTGGGAGCGATTGCTTTCGCGAAGTAGACATCGCAGGCCCGCTGCACTACTCCTTCTTGGAGGCCGCGATGCATGGTTACCATTTCTCCGCACATGACTTCTTCGGCTACTTTGCCCGCGCGGTAGTCGGCGTAGCGCGGACGGGCCCACTGGACGATCTCTTCCGGCACGAGGCCGTGTTCCAGTTCCCAGGA
>JBAVAA010000084.1:0-6479 GCA_049585515.1 Terriglobales bacterium
AAGTTTTTCTGCGCGTGTACCGGTCGCGCACCACCTACGAGCCGAGTGCCAAGTTCACCACCTGGCTCTATCGCATCGCGACCAATTTAGCGGTCAATCACGCGCGCGATACGCGCCACGAGCGTCCGGAAAATACCGTGCGCCTCGATGAACCGGACCAGGAAACGGGCAACACTCCTGACCTGGCCGACGATTCGCTGACGGTTGAGGAGCAGATCTTGAAGCGGGAGCGGCTCGCCGCCATCCGCAGTAAGGTGAACGCATTGCCCGAACGCCAGCGCATGGCAGTCATCATGCATAAGTATCAGCAGATGGATTACCGCGAAATTGCAGGAGTGCTGAAGCTGAGCGAATCCGCCACCAAGTCGTTGCTGTTTCGCGCCTACGAAACCTTGCGCGAGCAGTTGAAAGAGTTTGTTTCGGGGAAGTAGAGGACGCTGTATGAATTGCAATCAAATTCGCGAACTGTTGCCGGAACTGGCCACTGGCATGGAGACTGCGACGCCGGAGGTCGAAAAACACATCGCATCCTGTAACGACTGTGCCGCTCATCTGCGCAAGATGCAGAAAACCATGGCGCTGCTCGACGAATGGCAAGCACCTGAGCCCTCGCCGTATTTTGACACTCGCCTGCAAGCACGGCTCTCGGAAGCTCGGTTGTCCGAAGAAACACGCGAAGAGATGGCCCGCGCGTCGGCCTTCTCATTCCGTTGGCTGTTTCGTCCGGCATGGGCCATGTCATTTGCTGCCGCAATATTTGCCGTAGTTCTGGCGGTCGGCGGCAAGTCGTATATCTCTCAGACCGATACCATCGCAACCCAACCGCCCTCCCTCGGCTTGCCGGTTCAACCGGGAACCGCCGTCGGCGATCTGCAGGCGCTCGACAGAAACAACGATTTGTACGCCGATTTCGACGTGCTCGACGATCTGCAGGTGCAGGATGAGGTAACTGCGAATCCGCAGGATTCGCAGGCGGTGGAAAAAGCTGACTGATAAAACTGGCTTCGGACTAAGACTGGCGTACAGGAACCAAATCATGTTGGGCCGGATAACAATTGCGAACTGTCTGGCAGCACTCCTGCTGCTGGCTTTGTTTGCCCAAAATTTATCCGCTCAAACCCGGCAGCCGCAACCGCATGCAGATGGGCAGTGGCACCACTTTCAAAACAATTCCCGTCCCAACCCAAACCGTCCCAATCAGCCGCGTCCGCCGCAGAATCAGCCCGGCCATGCCGGAAACTGGCTCCGCCGCTATAAAGATCTGCCGCCCGCTCAGCAGCGCCGCGCGCTCGAAAGCGATCCGCAGTTCCGCAGGCTCCCGCCGCAGCAGCAAACCCGCTTGCAAAACCAGCTGCGGCATTTTTCCAGTTTGCCCCCACAACAGCAGGAGCGCGTGCTCAACCGCATGGAGACCTGGGAGCACCTGACTCCCAATCAAAAGCAGCAGGCGCGTCAACTCTTTCAGCAGTTCAAGCAATTGCCGCCCGATCGCCGCCAAGCCGTCAACCGCGCAATCCGCGGAATGCGCGGCCTCACTCCGCTCCAACGCGACCAGTTGATCAATTCCGACCAGTTCAGGTACCAGTTCACCCCTGAGGAACGCCGCGTTCTAAGCGGAGCATCCCACCTTCCACTGGCGCCCGGCGACGCCTGGTAGGCGGACCGCCGGGATCGCGCCCGAAGAAACAGCCCGAAGAAGAGAGGGGGCGTGATGTATTAGACGCTAGCGTCCGTGTAGCCGACTACACAGGAGTAATCCTAGAAGGACGCTGTTTTCACACCGTCGTCGACTGCCGTCGGGCGGGATCAGTTCCGCTACGGCTCGACCTTATACAACGCCATCATGCCGGCCTGCATGTGCTCGTCGAAGTGGCAGTGGTACATCCAGGTACCGGGATTGTCGGGAACCATGTCCACGGTCTCCATCTGGGCGGGGCCGATAAAGATCACGTCCGTCCGCTTGCCCGCGTCCAGCACCACGTTGCCGTGCCAGGGAGTGGCGCAGCAGCTCGTCGCGGCCTGCCTGGAGCACGGGACGCGCAGAGGTTATCGGGTAGCGGTCACCGAAGCGACAAACAAGGTGTCGCAGCACATCTTCCGGAAGCAGAGATTCGTGGCGCGTGTGCAGAGGTTTTACGAGTCTTATCGCTTCGACGGACGCCAGGTTTTTGCATCGATCGCTGACCATGGTGGCCCCATACTGATGGATAGATCGCTCGCCCCGGGATGGTTAAGTAGTCGGCCAGGTCCAGTTTCTGGTTGACGGGCAATTCGGAAGGAATACCGTCCCTAAGTGGCCGCTAACCTGGGCCGGTTCCGGTAGCCCCTACCGCCGGATCAGCGCCATCACCCACCCCGCCACAAAAACTCCGCCGACGAACAGGGCGAAGCAGTACAGACCGTACTTCACCTGCTCCATCGTCGAATTACGTTGCGTGATGCCGAAGACGATCGACGCAAATAGCGCGAACACCACCGCCGCCGAGAAGTGCGACAAACTGATGGTCACGGTTTCTTCCCCAGCGCAATGTGATGCGCATCGGCCGCCGCGATGAAGTTCAAGAGACCGGCAACGATCAGGAACGTCTTGCCATAATCCGCCACGGCGTTCGCGGCCATCACATTGCCCCAATCCATGATCCGCGCCAGAATATAAAGAAAGCCCGAGCCCACGTCGCCCACAAAACCCAGAATGTCGAGGATGTCTCCGCCGTTCGGCTTGTAAATCCTCCCCTGCATGCCGAGACCGATCAGAAACAACGCGACCACCGAGATCATCAGCAAAAGGCCGCGCCCATAGCGCTTCAGCAGAAGATGTCCGCCGCCCGGGATCAGCCAACCCACAATCGGAGCGACCACCGCCATCGTGGTAAGCGGATACTCCGGCTCGCTGGCGGCTTGTTTGGATTTATCTGTTGTCGGCTTGGCCATTCAGATCGTCACGATCTCTCGTTGGATTTTACCAGTGACCTCGGCGCTTCCCGGCCGCACCAGCACATCCACCTCCAGGCGCACGCCAAATTCGGGGAGATAAATTCCGGGTTCGATCGAGAACAAAGAGTTCGGCAGAATGCGCCGTTCGTCGTGAATCTCCAGGTCATCCATGTTGGCGCCATTCGAATGCACCTCAGTGCCAATCGAGTGGCCGGTGCGGTGGATGAAGTACTCTCCAAACTTCGCCTGCTTGATGTGGTTGCGCACCGCGTGATCCACTTCCCATCCCGCGATCGGCTTCGTGGTAGAAGTAGGAGAAGAGACCGCGTTCTGCACAGTCTTGACGCCGATGTCGCGTGCCTCACTCACAATCTTGAAAATTTCGTGCTGCCGGTCCGAAGGCGTTTTGCCCACCACTCCCACCCACGTGATGTCATAAAAAACCGCACCCGGCGTATTCTTCTTCGCCCAAACATCCAGCAGAACAAAGTCGCCTTCGCGAATCGGCACCGGACGGCTAGCGCTAGGCTCGTAGTGCGGATTGCCGCTGTTGGCATTCACCGCCACGATCGGCGGATCGTCGGTCACCATGTTTTCGCGCCGGAATGCTTCCATGAAGAATTGCTGGATTTCATGTTCATGCGCGCCGCCATTGCGCACGCGCCGCCCGATTTCTTTGAAAGCCTCAGCGGTGACCGCGTCAATCACATCGCGCGCCGCGAAGTGCGACTGGATCTGCTCATCGCTCAAAGTCGCTTCAAATTGCGCGATCAGGTCGGCCGCGCTGATAATGTTCTTGCCCAGCCCGCGGATCATGTCCGCCGTCCCCGCATCAACCATCGAAATAGTGAAAACAAAATTGTTAGGCGAGTATTGCATCGCCACATCGCGATAAGGAGCCAGCATCTGTTTCAGCCCGTCGAACAGCTCCTGCCATCCCGCATACTGCTTTTTCGTCCCCGGCAATGTATCCAGATGCCCCGACTCGATCTTGTGAACCAGTTTGACGGGCTCACCCTTGGCCGGGATCAGGTAGTACCAGCGCCGCGTCACCATCAGCCCATCCGGCAACCCAAGAACGCGGTAAGAAATCGGGTCGCGATGGTGATGATCGTAAAAAAGCCAAGCGTCGATATTGCGCTCGCGCAAGGCTCGCTGAATGGCGGAAAGGTCCATAGATGCGATGGATTATTTTACACGACCGCTGGCGTCACTGGATTTGCGACTGCTGGCCTCGCTGGATTTCGTCGCCGTAGAGACGGCGCTTGCCCCGTCTTAACTGCAAACATGATAGGCCGATCCAATGAACTTAGTTCCTGAACGGATTGAAAGCCCGAACGTCAAGCTGCTTGAAATCCCGTTCGTTCCTGGTCGCAACAATCAGACGATGCACCCGCGCCGTGGCGGCAATCATGGCATCCTGCAGCAATTCAGGAGGCTTGTTCGCCATAATGCGGCCCCATTCTCGGAAGCATGCCATATCCATAGGGAGCACCCGATAAGCCGCGGGCAACCGATCAATCCAATGCTCGATCTCGCTCGCTTTCGCTGGGTCTTGATGCCTCGCCCGCTCGACGCCCGCCTGCAGTTCGCCCAGCGTCACGGCAGAGAGGAACAACCTTGCCTCTTCCATGGTGCCGATCCAGGCGACCACCGCTCCGTGGGGCCGCGTCTTTCGCAGCTCGGAGATTACGTTCGTATCGAGCAGGTATTGATTCACTCAAATTCCACCACGGGACGGCTACGCCACTTGCGCCTTTCCGGGATCAGGTCGTCAAAGCGAGGCTCGGGCGCGAGCAACCATTCCTTAAGACTAGGCCGGGCCGCTTTTTGCAGCCTCTCCCATTCTTCAATCGGCACCAGAACAGCCGTCTTAACCCCGCGGCGCGTAACGACCTGCGGCCCCTTCTTGATGCTGGCATCCAGAAACTCACTAAAACGCGCTTTCGCGTCCTGCACTTGCCAAGAAGCCACGCTGCACCTCCTTTGCTCAACTTTTTCCATGGTAGAGACTAGTCATCTGTCTAGTCAATTAAATGGATTGAACCGGGAGACTTAGCGTTGGAGAACACGGGGACATTTCTATTGTGGTATGACAATGGTCTGAAAGGCACTTGACATCCGTTCCCAACCGCCGCAAAATATCGCCAAATTGAGGCCAAAACTAACGCCCCCCCGCGAGACGAACCATCGGCAAGTTTATGACGCTGAGCCAGCCGTCGCAGTCCTCTCAAAAGAAGGTAAGTCCCGAACAGTGCAAGCATCTCCGGGTGCAGATCGTCTCTCGCGACGAGGAGTCCGAGTACGTGGAATGCCAGGAATGCGGCGACGTTTTCGAATCCAGTGAATTGAAAGACATGGCCATCGAGGAAAAGAAAGAACCCGAGGAAGAGTGAGCCGCGCTCTATCGCTCCCGTTCGCGCCAGCCGGCTCCTACTGAGCTTTAGCTGGCTGCTGAAAAACTCGAGCTTCGTATCAGGGTATCGCTTCAGCGATACCGTAAGTCCCGCGAAATAAAATGTCCCTTTAGTGTGCGGGAGAACTAGTTTTTGGGCGATCCGGTGGAATGGGACTGCCCAGGAATCCAGCCCCGGAGGGGCGAAATATAATAGCCCAGCGCCTCGGCGCTGGGAAAAGTGGGAAGAATGATCCAAGTCCCGGAGGGACGACTGAGTTCTCACACCCACTCTTTAGGTGGCTGGGCGTCGAAATGCCGCCTTTTCAGCAAACTGTTTAGCCGCTGAGGGCGCGTCGCTCGCTGAAGAATTCCTTTTTCCGCTCCCTGTTAGTCACCTGATCTTAATAATCAGGTTCCCCGGCGAATCCACCCAGAATCTCTTCCCCGGTGGAATTACGGTGGTCGCGCTATATTCCGTAATTACCGCCGGCCCCCTCATCGATCGTCCGGGAATCAGGTCGCCACGTTCAAAGACCGGCGTAGTCATGCTCTTATCACGAAAGAACACCGGTGCCCGCTCAACCGGATTAACGCGCCCCGAGGCTTTTCGCGCCCTTCGCTGCGTCGTAACCGGCAGTGCCTCGAGCGGCGCCGTGCGCAAACGAGCGCGCAAGCGCAGCGTCACCAGTTCAATCTCCCGCTCCGCGTGATGGTATCCATAACGCCGCTGATGCTCGTCATGAAAGCGGGCGCTAACATTCTCCGTGGCAGGCACATTGAGCTCATAGCCCTGCCCCCGATACCGCAAGTCCAGACTCCGCTCCAACTGAGGACCGCCACTCCACCCTTCCGCCAGAAATTCCCTCCGCGCCGACGCTTCCAGTGTGCGGAATTCTTCCAGCAGCTTTCGCGGTAAAGCTTGTCGTGCTCCGTGACCGCCGCGATCCCCAAACCGCCAAAGCACCGTCCGCGAGTAATCCTTGACCACATCGCTCACCAAGATCCCAAACGCCGAAAGCGCTCCCGGTTGCGCCGGAATCATCACGGTCGGGATCGCCAGCGCCTCCGCCAGTTCGCACGCATGCAAGCCCCCCGCGCCGCCAAATGCCACCAGCGCAAATTCGCGCGGATCGTATCCCCGTTCGAT
>JBAVAA010000085.1:0-6365 GCA_049585515.1 Terriglobales bacterium
TCTACAAACCGCTCGACCGGAGACCCGGCGAGCGAAAGCCCCAGCTCGCGAATCGGCCGGCTAAGAAGTTCCTGATAAACGGGCGGTTCAGTTGTCGCGATGTCGGTACTAGTCACAACGTTATGCACAAACGCTCGCTAAGCAACAGTCTGCAACCGCGCCGGCACAAGCGGGGAGGGGCAGTATCACTAAGATTAACAGTAGCGGAAAGAAGATTTATTTAGAAGTGACTGGGGTAATGCGGCAGCGCGGAGGTGCACAACGATCGAGGTACGGAGTCATAGCTGGCGTGCCGTCCCTCGCGGGACTGGACACGCCCCTTTCGGGGCTGTTAGCTAGCAAGCGAGAACACTCGGCTAATTCCGAGGAGGGTTCGGATTGGCGGACAAGAGTTTGCGCTCCACATATAGAACCACGAACGCAGAACTGCTACCATCGCCTTGAGTGTCTGCCGCCAGAAACAATCCCGCGCTGCACCTGCCCAGCAAAGACCGCCTTGTCTCGGCCGCGCCCGTCGAGGACGATTCTTCGTTTGAGCTTAAGCTGCGGCCGCAGCGCTTGCAGGAATTTATCGGGCAGAACAAAGTTAAAGAGAATCTGGATGTGGCTATTCAGGCGGCCAAGTCTCGCGGGGAGGCGCTTGATCATGTGCTGCTTTACGGGCCGCCGGGGCTGGGCAAGACTACGCTGGCGAACATCATTGCCAATGAACTTGGCGCGGCGTTTCAGCAGACTTCCGGACCCACGCTGCAGATCAAGGGCGATCTGACGGCGATTCTTACCAATCTGCGGGACCGGCAGGTGCTGTTTATCGATGAAGTGCATCGGTTGCAGCCAGCGCTGGAGGAGATACTGTACTCGGCGCTTGAAGACTACAAACTTGACATCATGATTGGGCAAGGGCCCTCGGCGCGTACGCACACTATGGATGTGAAGCCTTTTACCTTCATTGGCGCGACGACGCGGGCGGGGTTGCTTTCGGCTCCGCTGCGCTCGCGGTTTGGACTGTTGCTGCGGCTTGAGTTCTACACGCACGACGATCTGCGCGTGATTGTCGAGCGGTCGGCGGAGATTCTGGGCGTGGGCATCGATCGTGCCGGGGCTACTGAGATCGCCAGCCGTTCGCGGGGAACGCCGCGTATTGCCAACCGGCTGCTGCGACGAGTGCGCGATTATGCGCAGGTGCGGGCTGGGGGATCGATTGATCTGCCGATCGCGCAGTCGGCGCTTAGCATGCTGGAAGTGGATCGCTACGGGTTCGACGAAGTTGACCGCAAGCTGCTGCTCACGATCATCGAGAAATATCAGGGCGGGCCGGTGGGATTGAACACGCTGGGCGCGGTGCTGGCCGAGGAGCCCGACGCTATTGAGGAGATCTACGAGCCGTTTCTGATCCAGATCGGGTTTCTGAATCGCACTCCTCGGGGACGGGTGGCTACTCAGCTGGCTTATGAGCATTTTGGGATTGTTCCCAACCGGCGGCAGAGCTCGCTGTTCTAGGAGGTTGCGGAAAAGGAGCCTGCTCGGGATTATTGAGGCGGGCGGACGAATGCGTCCGCCGCTACGTGGGCATTGGAGGAAACATGCGCGAAGTGATTGCTAGCGACTTGGCTCCGAAAGCCATCGGGCCGTACTCGCAGGCCATTCGAGCCGAGGGGCTGATTTTTACTTCCGGACAGATCGCTATCGATCCAGCGACCGCGCAGGTCGTCGCCGGCGATGTGACCGCGCAGACCGATCGCGTGCTTAAAAATCTTGCGGCCATTTTGCAGGCCGCGGGCAGCAGCCTGGAGAAGGTGCTGCGCTGCACCGTCTTCCTCAAAAGCATGGGAGACTTTGCGGCTATGAACGAGGTTTACGGCCGCTATTTCGGGCAAGCGCCGCCGGCCCGGTCTACGGTTGAAGTGGCGCGGCTTCCTAAGGACGTTTTGGTTGAAATTGATGTGATCGCGCTGGCTTGAAGGGAAGCGCGGTCGAGAGGCAACTTTGTGAAGAAACGAGAAGAGGCAAAAAGGAGATTATGAAGATTGCGATCTTAGCCATTGTACTGCTCGCACTGGCGGGCCTGGTCTTTGCTCGGACATCTGCTCGGGCATCTACTCAGGCGGCTTCCAAGGCTGCAAAGCCAGCGGCCGCCGGGCCCACGAAGGTCACGGGCGAACCCACCAAGACAGCCAGTGGTCTGGAATATTGGGACATTAAGATTGGTACCGGCGCTGTCGCGCAGAGCGGACACCAGGTTAAAGTCGATTACACCGGCTGGCTCACTAATGGCAAGAAGTTCGACAGTTCGGTCGGCACCGGCAAACCATTTGATTTCATGCTGGGCGCGGGCCAGGTGATCAAGGGATGGGACGAAGGCGTCGTCGGCATGAAGGTTGGAGGCAAGCGGCAGTTGCGTATTCCTCCGGGCCTTGCTTATGGAGCGAAGGGGTATCCGGGAGTGATCCCACCTGACTCGACTTTGATTTTCGATGTGCAGTTGGTGGACGCGAAGTAGCATCCGGAAGCAGTAGCATTTCGTGTACTGCCGAGCTTTGCTCGGCTGGATAGCCGAGGCGGCTGTCCCTACGTGAGCGGTCTATGCCTTGACCACTTTTCCGCTGCGCAGGCAGGAAGTGCAGACGCGGATGTGCTTGGTAGAGGCTCCAATCTTGGCGTGAACCGGGCGCAGATTGACGTTCCAGCGCCGTTTGCTGACGTTGTGGGCGTGACTGATGGTGCTTCCGAACTGCGGCCCTTTGCCGCAGATATCACAAACTCGTGCCATAACTCCGGGATCCTTCCAGGCCTGTTGCCAGAAGCTTGATTTTACAGGAATGGGGTAGATTTCGCCAAGGCGAGGGCAGAGGTGAGAGGTCAGATTGCAGAGGTTAAGCCTTGAGTTTTACCCCTGCAATCTGAACTCTTACCTCTGACTTTTCTCCTCAGGCCGCCTTGCCCATCACCGGCTGCGCGCAATGGCTGCAACGGCGCGCGTCGATGGGAATTTCGCTCAGGCATTCCGGACACTTCTTGGTGGTTGGATCAGCCGGCGCGGGATCCTTGCGGCTGCGGGCAATCAGAGCGTTGATCGGAGTCACCACAAAGAAGTAAACCGCCGCTGCGATCAGCAGAAAGCTGACCACCGCGGTGATGAAGTCGCCGATCGCAAACACTGTGCCTCGGATGGCGAAGGAGATGCCGGTGAAGTCAGGTTTGCCTACGAGGACCGCAATCAGGGGATTGATCAGGTCCTTGACTAGAGCAGTCACGACGGTGCCGAACGCCGCGCCAATCACCACGCCCACGGCCAGATCGACCACGTTGCCTCGCAGGACGAACTGCTTGAAGCCGGATAGCATATACATTCCCTCCGCCTATACAGTGGCCACAAAATCTAAATGCTGATTTGCCCTTCGTCAAGGCGCAAATGACCCGCACAAATTGGGGAGAAGGTGCAGGGATTTGCACTACGTCCGGTCAGAGATTGCGCGCTTTCGGACTCGTGCCAGAGAATTATCGCCCCCCTGGCATCGCCGATGCTCAGATGCGCATCGGCATCACAATATAGCGGTACTTGTAATCCTCGCCTTCGGCGGGACGGAGCTGGCCGGCGGATTGGGCGTCTTTCAACTCCAGCTTTACTTCGGCGGAGCCGGTTGCTTTGATGAAGTCCATCAGGTATTGGGCGTTGAATCCTATTGCCATCGGCTCGCCGTCGTAGGCCACTTCGATGGAATCTTCCGATTCGCCGGTTTCGGTCGACGATGCGGAAATCTTCAGTTCGCCTTTTTCCAGGCGCAGGCGCACGGCTCGCGACCGCTCGTCGGCGAACTGCGCTACGCGGGCTATGGCGGCTCCCAACTCTTCGCCATGCAACGCTATCGACTTGGAGATGTCTTTGGGCAGCACGGCCTCGTAGTTGGGGAACTGGCCTGTAAGCTGGCGGGATGTCAGCAAGCGCGGACCTATGCGGAAGAACAGCGTGGATTCGTCCTTGGCGAAGTCGATGGTCTCGACATTGCCCTCAGCTTTGTTGTCGCCTTGGGAATCGAGGAGAGATTTCAACTCATCCATCGCTTTTTTCGGAATTAGCGTTTTCATCTCGCCGGAGACGCCTTCGAACTTTTCTCCCGTGCGCTCGATATGAGCCAGGCGATGACCGTCGGTGGCAACCATGGTGATGGACTCCGGCTTCAGCACCATCAGGGCCCCGTTCAGCGTGTAGCGCGACTCCTCGCTGGCGATGGCGAAGCCGGTCTTGGCAATCATGGAACGCAACACGCCGGCCGGAATTTTGACCACACCCGCGGAGGGGAATACCGGCAGGCCTGGGAAATTCGACTTTGCCATGCCTACCATCTTCGTATTGGACCGTCCGCAGCGAATGCTTACCCAATGGTTTTCGAGCAGGCGGATGGTGATATCGGCATCGGGCAGCAACCTTACGTAGTCATAAAGTTTGCGGGCGGGAATTGTGCATGCGCCTTCTTTTTTGATTTTGACATTACACGACGTCCGCAGACTCAGATCGAGGTCGGTTGCCGTCAGCCACAACTTGTCCCCGGTGGCCTCCAAGAGATAATTGGAGAGGATGGGAATTGTGGTCTTGCGCTCCACCACACCCTGGGTGGCTGTCAGTTCGCGAAGAAGTTCAAACTTGCTGACGGTGATTTCCATGGTCGTCGATGTTGTCGTTGTGGCTAAGGCAGGGGCGGCTTCCACCGGCATATTATGTCTCCCGACTCTTACTTCTGTTCTCTTCTTATATCAAATACAAAAGCAAGAAAACCAGTAGTAACCGTAGGCGCTTCGTAGAAGTGGAAAACCGGTCCAGGTCCCAGCGATTCAGCGGCTTTCACTTCGAACCCTCGTGTGAAGAATCACTCCGCTTCTCACCGGAGGCCACCGCAACGCAGGGACGGTCTTCAGGTTGTTATCTGGTCTCCCACAGTTTCCACAAACACTCCACAGTCAGAAGGCAGGAAGAACAGCCTGAAGGGTGGAAAATTCGGTGGAAACCCCTATTCACGCGCCCAATTGCTCGGTCAGTTTATTCAGCAACCTGTTTAAATCCTTGTCGTTCTTGCGTGCCTCTTCAATCTTGTCTACCGAGTGCAAGACTGTGGTGTGGTGCTTGCCGCCGAACTGGCGCCCAATTTCAGGCAGTGAGGCCTCGGTGAGGTGCTTGGCCAGGTACATGGCAATCTGCCTGGGATAGACGATGGAACGGGAATTATTCTTGGCCTTGATTTCCACGAGGCGCAGGCCGAACTGCTCGGCCACCGCTTTCTGAATCGACTCGATCGTCACCTTGCGAGCCTGCGAATCGATGAAATTCTTCAGGACTTGCTGGGTGTAGGGAAGCGTAATCTCCGCTCCAATCAACGATGAGTGCGCCACCAACCGGATCAGCGCGCCTTCCAGTTCGCGCACATTCGACCTGATGTTCGAGGCGATGAACAAGGCCACGTCGGTTGGCAGCGTTACCCGCTCCTGCTCTGCCTTTTTCTGCAGGATGGCGACTTTTGTTTCCAGGTCGGGCGGTTGAATGTCGGCGATCAGGCCCCATTCGAAGCGACTGCGGAGGCGATCCTCGAATTCCGCCAACTCCTTGGGCGGACGGTCGCTGGCGATCACGATCTGCTTCAACGACTCATGCAGCGCATTAAATGTGTGGAAGAACTCTTCCTGGGTGCGTTCTTTCTGCGCCAGAAACTGGATGTCGTCGATCAGCAACACGTCCACGTTCCGGAATTTGTCACGGAAGCTGATCATTTTTTCGTAGCGCAGCGAGTTGATCATCTCGTTGGTGAACTTCTCGCTGGACAAATAGCAAATCGCCGCCTGCGGCATCCGGCGCTTGATCTCATGCCCGATGGCCTGCATCAGGTGCGTCTTGCCCATTCCGGTGCCGCCGTACAGGAACAGCGGGTTGTAGGCTTTCGATGGCCGTTCGGCTACCGCCTGGCAGGCGGCGTGCGCGAACTGGTTTCCGCTGCCGATCACGAACGCGTCAAACGTGTAGCGAGGATTGAGTTGCGCTGCGCTGTCCCAGTCAAAACGTCCCTGGGAGTGCAGCCCTAGCGCCGGCTGCGGACCTCCATCTCTAGATGAAGCACCGCTCGGACCGCTGCCCGGACCGCTGCCGGAACTATGCGCCGACAGGCCACCGTTATGCCGGATGGGTGTGTTGGAAGGATCGTCCTCAGCGGTAACAAATTTCACGTCTTCGTATCCGAGGCCGAGGTTGTCGAGGGCTTCCTGAATCAGGTCCGCGTACTTGTCGCCGACGTGCCGAAACTCGGCGGTGGGAATGCGCACGAAAAGAATTTTGTTGCTGGCATGGCTGTACCGCGTCGGCTTCAACCAAGTGTCGTAGG
>JBAVAA010000086.1:0-1622 GCA_049585515.1 Terriglobales bacterium
TCCCGCTTCCGTGCATCGTGTCATCCTCGTGTTTTAAGGCCGGTTCTACCAAACCAAAATATTGAAAATCACGAACACCACGCTGACCACGATCGCCCAAAAGACCGGGCGATGATAAAGAGCCACGGGCGCTTCGTGTGGCATTGTGGTCACGCCGTAGACAAGGCCATTCAGTTCTGCGTCGGTTTTCGGCGTTGTCATATAACTGACCGCAACCGTTACCAGCACGCAAACGATCCATGACCACAGCGCGCGATACATGTTCGCGGCCATGTCCGTCGCGCTTGATGACATGGCCACATAGCGAATCGCGGCGGGATCGACCTTGACCCAGGCCCACATGCCTATCGAGGAGAGAGTGCCGGCGAGCAAGCCCAGAAAACCGCCCGCGGAGGTCGCGCGTTTCCAAAGCATTCCCAGCACGACCGTCCCGAATAGTGGCGCGATAAAAAAGCTGAACAACGCTTGCACATAGTCCATGATGCTGGCGAACGACATGACCAGGTATGCCGTGCCCACGCTGATCAAGACGCCCACGACCGTGCACCAGCGGCCCATATTCACGTAGTGGTCATCGCTTGCGTTCTTCTTGATCAACGCGCGATAGATGTCGTAGGTCCACACCGTGGTAAATGCGCTCACGTTGCCCGCCATGCCCGACATGAATCCTGCAATCAGCGCGGTAATACCCAATCCCAGCAAGCCCGGACCGCAGTATCGCGCCAGCATCAGGGGCAGGACTTCGTTGTAGCTGTGTCCACCGGTGGCAACTGCCTGCGTTTCGCCGGTCAGTTTTATGGGCAGAACGGCCAGAGCCAGCAGTCCGGGCAGGATCACAATGAAGGGGACCATCATCTTGAACGCCGCTCCGATGATGGGAGCCATCTTCGCCGCGCGCAGATCCTTGGCGGTCAACACGCGCTGCACGACTAGAAAATCCGTTGTCCAGTATCCGAACGAAATTACGAAGCCTAAACCAAAGACGATCCCAGTCCAGTGAATTCCCATCGGATTGCCGGTGGAAGTGCCGAGCGTGCTCCAAAGATGGGTGTATTCCGAAGACGCATTGCGCGCGATCTGTAGCTTGAGATTGGCCCACCCCCCGGCTTCGATCAGACCCAACACTGGAATCAGAAACGCCCCAGCCCAGATCAAGACGAATTGCAACACTTCATTGAAAATCGCCGACCGCAAGCCGCCGAGGGCAACATAAACCGCTACGGTTAACGATGAAGCCCAGATGCTGAAATGAATATCCCAGCCCAGTACGACCTTCATCACCAGCGCCATGGAGTACATGTTGATGCCGCTCATCAGCACGGTCATAAAGGCAAACGAGACTGAAGAAAGCGTGCGGCTTGATTCTCCGAATCGGAGCTTTAGATAGCCAGGAACCGAATGGGTCTTGGAAATGTAATAAAAAGGCATCATCACCAGAGCCAGAAACAGCATTGCCGGAATGGCCCCGATCCAATACCAATGCGTAGCCAGGATTCCGTACTGATAGGCGGCAGCGGCCCAGCCCATAAGTTCCAGGGAGCCTAGATTTGCGGAGAGGAAACTGAGGCCAGCGATCCAGGCTGTCATCTCGCGGCCGGCCATGAAGAAGTCTTCGGCCGTAT
>JBAVAA010000087.1:0-3771 GCA_049585515.1 Terriglobales bacterium
GAATGTAAGCGGTACGGTCGCCGCCTTACCCTGTACGATGGTCACGACCGGCGCTGCAGCCAGTGTCACGCTACCTTGGGGGCCGAGGCCGTCCTGCGCCGAAGCCCATGCGCAGAACAAGAAAATCGCGCTCGTGAGAAAAATCTTCATTTGATGCCCTGGTTCCAGATTACCGCAGGATGGGTTCGGGTCGTAGTTACCTCCGAGCCTGTACCTGCCCCTGGCTCAGGGCCTTCTTGATGTGGTCGACGAAGACGCTGCGGCTCTGCAGGCCGAATTCGCGGGCGATGACCTTGCCGTCGCGATCCAGGAAAAAAGTGGTAGGCAGAACCCCAACGCCACCATAGCTCTGGCCAACGGATTCTTTGCCCAGCAGGATGGTGTAGTTGACGCCCAGTTCCTTCACGAATTTGGCGATGTCTTCAGTGCTGGCATCGTCCATGGCTACACCGACAATCTGAAATCCCTGGGGCCCGTATTGTTTTTGCAGCTCGACAAACCACGGCATCTCAATTTTGCAGGGGCCGCAATAAGTCGCCCAGAAGTTGAGCAGCACGGCTTTTCCGCGAAGGTCAGAGAGCCTGAAATTCTTGCCGTCGAGCGTTTGCAGGTCAAAATCAGGCGCCACATTGCCGATGAGTTGTCCCTTGGTAGAACTGTTCGCGCGGTTGTTGCGGGCTATACGGACGCCGGCGAATAACATGGCCGCCACGATGGCGGCGACGAAGAATAGAATTAGCGGATTTCTTTTCACTGCTAACCTCGAATTTCAGGTCGAGTGCGCAGCCCCTGAAGGGGCATTTATTTTCGACCAACTTCGGCATCGCTAAAGCGATGCCCTGATACGAATCCCAAATTTCGCCGGCGCTAGAGTGCAAAGCGATTCAAGAACGAAAAATACCCTGAGATGAGCGTGAAGCGTCCCATCACCAGAAGGATGCCTAATACGATCAGCAAGCCGCCGCTCGCAACTTCCACGGCGTGCATGTGGAACTTGAAGCGGTTGTAAAACTTTAGAAAGCGCTCGATGCCAAGCGAGGTCAGCAGAAAAGGCACAGCCAGGCCCGCTGAGTATATCGCGAGGAGAAAAATGCCTTTCCATACAGTGTCCTGCGCGGCGGCGAACCCGAGCACGACCGCCAGGATCGGGCCAACACATGGTGTCCATCCAAAGGCGAAAGCAAATCCAATCACAAAAGCGCCCCAGGCGGAGGAACTGCCTTTAAGGCCATGCAGGCGCGTGTCGGCGAGCAGAGCCTTGATCTGGAATATGCCGGTCAAATGAAGACCGAAGAGAATGATGACCGCTCCGGCAATACGCGCGAGTAATGACTTATATTGCGCGAGGACTTGTCCGACTTCCGTCGAGATTGCGCCGAGCGTGATGAAGACGATGCTGAAGCCGACGATGAATGCGGCCGAGTTGAACATTACTTTGCGGAACAGCTGGCCTTCCTTCATCTTCAGTTGCTCAACGCCTACCCCCGAGATGAGAGAAACGTATCCGGGGACGAGCGGAAGCACGCAAGGCGACAGGAACGAGATCAGGCCTGCGACGAAGACGGCGAGCGGTAACGGCAAACTCGTCATACCTGTCTATTGTAGTTTGTCATAGCTTCTTAGTGGTGGTGGACTTCGCCTCGCCGAGATGGGGCGCAGCCGCGCACGCAAATTAGACGGCCTCATTCGGTAGTTGTTATCGGGGCATCGGAGGACGAGCCGGCGCGGGCACGTGGTTGGGTGCAGTTGCCGCGGCGCCTGGGGCCACAGTTTCGGTCGGCGCTTCGGCCAAGACCTTCTTAATGAAACCGGGAGGTACGGTAGCGGTGAGAACCGCGCGATCTCCCGCCTGTTCGACCTTGAGGCTCGCAAAGAACGTCTTTACGTCGGGATCCGTACCCTGCGCGCCAACGCTGCCTTCGGCAGCATGAAAGAGACTGAGAAACGCGGAGGTCTTTTCTGCAATAGCGTGCGCCTCATCGGCGCTGCCGGTGAACGCTTCTGCCCGCAGGTGAAGAGTGCGGAGATAGCGCGCGGAAATCACAGCGACTGCGGGCTTCGGAAACAGGAAACTCCAATTCGCCAGTCCGCCGAAGGCGCTCATTCCAGGATTCAAGCGCAGAATCGCGAAGGATAGGCTGGCAAGAGGAACCTTGCGATAGAACCTGCGCAACAACCAGGGCCCGCCAAAGGGCGACGCCAGTTTCCGCGATCGGTCAAGCATCCCGCGAATCACATCGGGATTGGGATGATTCGACACCGCGACGCTGTCGTACGAGAGAAGAACAACTCGAACCGTCCGGCCGTCATGAAGAATGTTGTAGATATCAAAACCACGGTAGTTCTCAATGGAGGTGGAAATCTTCTTGAGATATGCAATGAGGCGACCGGAGTCGATCTTGCCGACGAAGACCTCCGAGAAACGCGGTTCTGAAGCCGAACCGGCCGATCCTCCTCCCCAACTGTGCGGGTAGTGGATGGCGAAGGCGGCCTGGTCGAGATCGCGTTCGAACTGAAAGCCCGTCTCCTCCACAAACTTCTGGTACTCAGGCTCGCGGGAAACCGGAGGCAGTTGGCCGGTGGCGTTAAAGGTGCGAATCCACTTCAGATTGATGTAGAAGAACCCTTCCGCTCCCGGAAGCAGCCGCGCCGCTTCCGGCGGAGCGTGTTTCCGCAAGGTCACAATCAGCGCCACAACGGCCACAATCAACAAAACCATGAGGGGAATCAGGAGGCGGCGTCGGATGCGCATCGATTTCGGCGGGTGTTAGGCTCATCCGCTATAAGCAGGGCGGGAGCCAGCTAATAATAGCACCGGGGCTGACGGTAGCCGGGGTTGAACCGCCCAGATCTAGCGGATGTCGTTACTGTTGGGGCGGGCTTTCGGTTGCACGTCAATTGCCCTTGTGATAACGTAAGTAATTGTCCCGGACAATCAGGAAGGGATCAGGGAAGTATTACGCCCGAAGGGCTTGCTTCCACCTGCTGGCGTAGCTCAGTCGGTAGAGCATCTGATTTGTAATCAGAGGGTCGGGGGTTCGATTCCCTTCGCCAGCTCCAGATAAACAAGATTCCGGAAACAGAGAGGTTTAGCGGCAACGCGCGCGGCGCAGCTTTCCAGCACTCCTTCAGATTATTTCCGGCGAGTCACATGTCAGGCGGGAGTTCTCGCACTCAGTTCCCGAGCTGAGAGTTTGCTGTCGAGTATCGCTGTTGTTTTTCGTGCGAGTGCTTTTGTCCGGCTCAAGGTTTTCGGATTTGCACAGGTGGGTGAGTGGTTAAAGCCAACAGACTGTAAATCTGTCCCTCTCAGGAGGTACGGAGGTTCGAATCCTCCCCTGTGCACCAGAATGACGAAAGTAATGAAAAAAGTGGCGACGCTTCAGTGAATGATAACCCCGAAGCGGCAACAAAAAAGAAGTTGGCGGTTTGCAGTGACGATCAAGAAGAAGTTCGTGCTGGCGCTGATCGCGTATGCGGTTCTTGGAATTTTGGCCTGGACCACGCTGTCAGATGAGCCGATTCGAGTCTTCAGCGCGAACGTGAGATTGCGAACTGGAACACTGTTGATCCTTGGATTGTTTGTCTTTCGAGCCGCGCTGTATTTTTGGCGGACGCGAATCGAAGACGAGCGGGAGCGCGCGAAGCCGGTAGAGTGATAGCGGTGGCGTTGCGGAGGGAAATCACGTCCTTCACCTCGCTCAGGATGACAAAAGTTTTAGCAAGTCTGTTGAGAAGTAAGGTGGGCCGATGTAGCTCAGTTGGTAGAGC
>JBAVAA010000088.1:0-1967 GCA_049585515.1 Terriglobales bacterium
GTCTTCGACTTTGAGCCCTTTCGCTAAACTCGCCAAATAGAGTTCTTTCTGATCTTTTGCTCGAATCGCTTCAGGCAGCGACGGGATGTAGGTGCTGTAGTGTTTCCGGCCGCCCTCGCGCCATACCAGCAGGAAATTCCCTTCGCGACGATCCTTCAGATACAGCCCTTTGGCATTTGGTTTGGACTTGGGGACTTTGACAGAGACGTTTCTCCACGCCCCGTCAATTTTGATCTTCTCGATGATTGAAACCTTCAAATTTGCCACTGGACTGCAATCTCCCGAAACCTAATACCCGTTTCGGGGAGATCAGGGATTTCGGACGGCGGAAAGTGGCTACACGATGGATACAAGGCTCGGGAGGATTCTGCTTAATCCGGCTGTGTCAATCGGTTGCGGGAGGTATGGTAGCGCTACCGGGAATCGAACCCGGGTTTGAAGATTGAGAATCTTCCGTCCTAACCCCTAGACGATAGCGCCATTCTGGCAGACCTCGATTATAGCAAGCCATTTCGCACCAGCACAGGCGCCGACTGGCGCCAGATGTGGTCGCTCACAAATCAGGTCCGTTGCGAATTCCGGTTTCAGGATTTCGCATGCCCGTATCATTTTTATTACTACAACTTGCCCCCTTCCACAGCCCCGGTAGGTTTATATTAAGGATAACCTTCGCAAGAGCAAACCATCGTGTGGCCGTAACGAACTTGCTGGGGAAACGTGTATGCATGTTGTTCATTTATTAACTATTCCAATCATTCCTAAACATTTAGGAGACCTTAAGGAGTAACCACTTATGCCCAGATCAAAACCTCCCAAGAAGCACCTTGGCGCGGAGGAATTCGCCTCCAGCTCCACCAGACCCGTACCCAATCCTGGCAATGGATCGCCGGAAACCATCGCGGCTCACCCGGCCGCAGAAACCATGAAAACTGAAATGAAGAATGAGACCCCAAAGAAAGCGCGCAAGCCCCAGATCATGAAAGCGGAGTCGCGTTCGAACGTCGTTCCCATCAACCTCGAAGATGAGATTCGCCGCCTTGCCTACTTGCTTTCCGAGCGGCGCGGGTTCGAACCTGGCCACGAGACCGAGGACTGGGTAAGCGCGGAGCGCGAGATTCGCCAGCGTTACCACCAGCAAAGCGCGTAGCGCCGACTCGCCGCCGAACCGCGATGGCGGCCGAGCCCCGGCCGCCGCGCCAAGGCGGCAATGTGACCTTCCCGCCCAATCGATTTTCCGGTCCTGTTCCTAATCGTTCCAGGCCTGCACTTCCCCGCTATCCATCCCGGCGTGTCCTACTGGTACTTGTTTTCCTGCCCTCCCCAGTTGCCTCCACGGTGGCTTTCTGAAAAAATACATTGGGGACCCCCGACATGGCGCAAATAGGTAGTTTTGCCTTGCTCATTGCCCTGGCGTTGAGCGTATATTCGTTCGCCGCCGGAATCATCGCGCTCGTGCTGCGCAATCCCGTTCCCGACGGGCGTGCTCAGCGCAGCGTCAAAGCCGCCGATCACAGCTCCGATTCGTTCTGGTCGTTCCTGCTTGCCGGGCTGCGCCAGTCCTCCGATCGCATCGCCGAAACCGCGCGCCGCGCCGGTCTCACCGTATTCGTTGCGGTGCTGCTCGCCGCCATCTGCCTGGTCATCTCCGCCTTCAACAATGATTTCCGCATAGCCTACATCTTCCATCACAGTAATCGCGACCTCCCCGGTCCTTATAAATTCGCCACGCTGTGGTCCGGACAGGAAGGCTCGCTGGTCTTCTGGTCGCTGCTTTTGTCGGGATACGCCTTTGTTCTGCGCCTGCGCTACAAAACCGACCCTCGCTTGTTCGCTTACGCTTCGGTAGTTCTCGCCGGCGTCCAGATCTTCTTTCTATCGCTCGTGAATTTCGCGGCGAACCCTTTCGGCCTTCTCGAAGGTCCGCTCCGCGCCGATGGCAGCGGTCTCAATCCCCTCTTGCAATATCC
>JBAVAA010000089.1:0-13928 GCA_049585515.1 Terriglobales bacterium
GAGTACGCCAGAATGGCGTCTTTGAACGCCTCCATGTGCGACGCGTTGATGTCGGAAAATTTATTGAAGGCGCGCCTTTCTCGATTGAACAGCTGCAAGACCAGCATTCCCGAGACCGCTTCATGCAGGTAAGCGTTAATCCGCGCGATGGCCGTGCGTATCCGCCGGTAGGAGTCGCGCACCCTATCGCGGAAGATCCTGGTCGCGTACACGATGACTGGAAGCACGGCGAAGGTAATTAGCGCCAGCTTCCAATTCATCTTCATCATGATCGCGATGATGCCGGCAAGCACGAAGACGTCTTCAAAAATGGAGACCACGCCGGCCGTGAACATTTCATTCAGCGCATCGACGTCGGTGGTCACGCGCGTCACCAGCCGACCTACAGGGTTCTTGTCGAAAAATGCAACGTGCATGTGCTGCAAGTGGCGGAAAATCTGGCTGCGCAGATCGAACATCACCTTCTGCCCCGTCCACTGCATCAGGTAGGTCTGGATGAATTCGAAGGTGAACGTGAAGACGAGGATCCCGACGTAAAGCCCGCCAATCTGTGCGATGCCGACAAGAGGAGCGTTGCTCAGGCGATCGCCAATCCAAGAATGAGAATAGGAGTGCGAATCCGGCTTCGTCAGGTATTTATCGATGGCGATCTTGGTAAGGAATGGCCCGAGCACGTCCAGCCCCGACTTCAGGATGATCGCTGCCAGCGCGATCGCTACGTGCCATTTGTAGGGACGCAGATACGTCAGCAGCCGCCGCATCAGCCGGCCGTCGTACGCTTTGCCTAATACCTCTTCTTCCTGATTTGGGGGCATGGGTGGCGCGAAAGACCGCCTTGAAAAGATCACCTTAATTCGAGATCTCTTCGCTAAAGACTAACGCAAAACTACTTCGGTAGATCGGCCAGCTATGGCGCAGGATTTAGTTTGTCTTCTCGACGGGCCGCGCTCCAGAGACCCGCTCAGCCTTTGCAGGTTGGCAATCCGAGGTCTCACCGCACTTCGGGCATACTACCTTGGCATTCTGGTCAGCCATTTCGTGCAGAAATGTAGAAAATGTCTGCCCGCATTGGTTACATAAACGTTCAATTGAGTCATCGCTCATATTTGTGCTGGTCACAGTTTCACCTCTGATGATGTTGAACCTTGCTGCCGCGGCCGGTCAGTGATTCCGCCTGTCGTTCTATTTTAGCTGACCGGCGTTTTCTAAGCGGCGCTGAACAACCGCGACCATCCCATAGAATGAACATGGAATGCCCGTGGGCCTGTATATCTCTGTCCCGTTTTGCCAGACCAAGTGCAGCTACTGCAACTTCGCCTCCGACGTCTTTTCGAAGTCGGCTTACGACAACTACGTCGCGCGACTCGTCGAAGACATCGCCAACTCGCGCGAGTTTGCGGCGGGTTTTGGCTGTGTGCTCGAAGAAACAGCCGATTCCATTTATCTCGGCGGTGGAACTCCGTCCATCCTGGATGGTACGCAGCTAGTGCGCGTTTTTACCGCTGTGCGCGACCAATTTTCGCTTGCGCCTGATTCTGAAATTACGGTCGAATGTGCTCCCGCCACACTTACTCCGCCCCTCATTGACACGTTACTGCAATGCGGTGTGAACCGTGTGAGTTTGGGCGTGCAGTCATTCGTCGATCGGGAGGCGCAGGCGGTGGGACGACTGCACAAACGCGCGACCGTTCTCGATGAAATCGGCCGGCTGCGGGACGCGGGCCTCCACAACATTAACGTCGACCTGATTGCGGGGTTACCACACCAGACGGCAGAAAGCTGGGCTTTTTCAGTGTCGGAAACGATTGCGACGGGCGTTCCGCACGTCAGCGTTTACATGCTGGAAGTAGACGACGATTCTCGCCTCGGCAGGGAACTGATGGCAGGAGGAGTCCGTTACCACGCCCACTTTGTTCCGGACGATGACGACGTCGCGGGGTTCTACCAGCAGGCGTGCGAGACCTTAGCGGAAAGTGGTATCGCACAATACGAAATTTCCAACTTTGCCCGTCTCACTCCGGAGTCGGGAGATGGCGGGTTACAAAGCAACCAGTCGCGGCATAACTTGAAATACTGGACGCGCCAGCCCTACCTCGGCTTCGGCGTCGACG
Source organism: Terriglobales bacterium (assembly GCA_049585515.1). Classification (GTDB taxonomy): domain Bacteria; phylum Acidobacteriota; class Terriglobia; order Terriglobales; family Acidobacteriaceae; genus Acidiflorens. The sequence continues at coordinate 2,112 of JBAVAA010000089.1, forward strand.
CGCACTCGATGCTTTTTGCCAAGCGCAAGGAGGTTAAGGCTCCTGAGGCAGACCGTGCCGGGGCCATCCGCTTCGCGAATCCCGATTCGCTTGACGCTTACATGAACCGCGCGCCGCATACCGTAAATCTGGTTTCCGCGCAGGCAGCCGTCGAAGAGCGATTTTTCCTGGGGTTGCGCCTCAATCGAGGCGTCGATCTCGAACAACTGCGCAGAGAGTTCAGTCTTGACGTCAGCCGAGGGACTGTCGCTGCCTGGGAATCGGCAATCGAGCAATGCTTGCGCGAAGGCCTGCTCGAACAGCAGGGCGCGGCTCTACGACTCACTGGTCGTGGCCGCCTCTTATCCAACGAAGTATTTGCCAGATTTCTTGTCGAGGAAGCAAAAGTGGGAACCGAAACGTGAATCCACGTTAGTTGGCCGATCAACGCCGTTCGGCTGGGCCTATCCGGTCCCCACCATTTCAAAAACTTCAGGAAGGCCCACGCAATCGCTCAGGCCCACGTCGAAGATGGGCGGCTCAAATGCTAAAGCCTGTATGCCGGCCTCTCCCGAAGGATTCATCCACACAATGCGAAACTGCGATCGCGACGCGCCGAGTTGCACGTCCAGCATATCGCCGGGCTGCACCTTCGAGCGTATTCCGATCAGGACCGCCCCCCGGTTGCTGACGTTCCCCACCCGCACAATCTCTGCAAAACCCCGCGCCATCCGATCCACTCCCCAGATGCGTACCGGCAACTCTAGTTTCAGCCTGCGCTCTGTTCGCCGATCCATTTGTGCTCCGAGTCCTGCCCGATTTCAACTCAAAGATTCAAACGGATCATAACCAGGAACGCCTCAAAGCGAAACGTCACATCAGTTACTCGCCAAAGAGTTCCTGAAGTTACGTTGCATTTGGGCGGAAGGGACACAGCAATGGCCGGTATTGTGCCTATATCATGTAAACACCGGCAAAGACACTGACAAGGGACTTAGTCGAGGTCTTTCAGCGAGCAGGCGCCAGGGCCGCGAGGATCGCCGCACGACCCACAAGCCCCCGGCGACATCGACGGCCGGGAAGCCGCTCCGCTTTTCGCCGACACGGCGAACACGGAGAGTTGCGGCTCTAGTTTCTTACTCTGGCACTTTGGGCACTCGGCTTTTTGTTGGCCGAAGACCAAAGCCTCGAATTCGTGCTGGCATTCCTTGCAGACATACTCGAAGATCGGCATGAAGAAAACTCCACGAACAAATTTTCTTCTATTTAAAATCAAACCGTGGGTACTTCGCAAACACACGAGGGGCCTCGTCCCTTTACTCCGCGCCGCTGGCTGCGCGGCGGTCATGTGCAGACGCTGGCCAGCTTTCTGATCCAGCGGCGTATTCATCTGCCTGCACCCCCCGAGGAGCGCTTTATCGAAGTGGAACCCGGCGTCCATGTGCTTTGCCATTGCCACTGGCAAGCCGATCGCGCACGCGCACTCACTGTCATTATTGTGCATGGGCTGGAAGGCTCGAGCGAGTCGCAGTACATGCTTGGCATTACGGAGAAGGCGCTGGCAGCGGGAATGAATGTGATCCGCTACAACCAGCGCAACTGCGGCGGCACGAATGCGCTCGCTCCGGTGCTCTATCACTCGGGATTGTCGAACGATGTCGCGGCGGTGGTGCGCGAGGTGATCGCGCGCGACAGCGTTTCGCGGTTTGCGCTGGTTGGCTTCTCGATGGGCGGCAACATCGTTTTGAAGTTGGCGGGGGAGTGGGGAACGCAGGCGCCGCCGGAATTTCGCGCTGTCGCGGCGTGTTGTCCGGCGATCGATCTGGCGATTTCGTCGGATACTCTGCACCAGTTCTCGAACCGGCTGTACGAAAAGTATTTCTTGTGGGCGCTGCGCCGTCGGATGCTACAGAAGGCCCGGTTGTTTCCGACCCACTTTGACGTAAACCGCCTGCACGGCATCCGAAGCCTGCGTGAGTTTGATGACAAGGTGACGGCTTACTATTGCGGTTTTACAGGCGTCGCCGACTATTATGACCGCGCATCTGCGGCGCACGGTATCGAGCGGATCGCGGTGCCGGCGCTGGTGTTGTACGCGGCGAATGACCCCTTCATTCGTATCACTGCGGAGACGCGGCGGAAAATTTCCTCGAACCCGAACATCGTCTTCGTCGAGACGGCGGATGGTGGGCACTGCGCGTTTATCGGGTCGCCCGTCGAATCGCCCGACGGATCGCGGAATGGCCGTGGGGACGATGGCTATTGGGCGGAGCGCGAAATTGTCAATTTCCTGCGCCGCGTTAATGGGTGAAAGTTGATGGATGCCGATTTCTCGATCGAACTGGGGCGCGAGGATCCAGTGCTGGATTTTCCGTGGACCGATCCCTTGGGAAAGCTTGTTTATCGGGACTTGAAGCGGTTCCCGGAGTTGCTTGCGCACGTCGAGGAGGCCGCAACTTTCCCCGAATTGGGGGGATTTCTACGGGCCTTGAACTCGGCTCGGAGCATGGTGGAGACGGCGAAGTGCGACGCGTGGCGTACGAAGGAACTGAGCGCGGAGGAAGAAATTTACGATGCGTCGCATAAGTTTGCGAGTTATGTGGACGTGGTTTTTTCCGAACCAGATGCGCGTGTATCTTTAGCTGCTCACGAACAGTTTGCCCGGAATCTGGTTGAGTCGCTGCGGCAGACGCCCGAGACTTTTTCAGCGGCGGAGGTTTGCGTCCGGCGGTGTTACTTTCGAAAGGCTGATGGCGTCATCGAAGGTCTTTATTGCACTTTGTATGTGAGCGGGTTTGGCGATGACGAGATTTGCGCTTATCAAAACTGGGGAATCGGGCTTAAGCTGCTGGAAAATGCGATCATGCAGTGAGCGTCCGGCCGCGTCGGTTGACTATCTCTCGGCGGGAGAACTGAGCAAGGGCTGGGCCGAGCAAAGCCCCATCCACACGACCAGAGACCTAAGCGGGCTGGACTTTTCGATTCATCTTCTTCCAGCTCATCATCTTCTTCCAGTCAATTTTAGTGCGCAGCAAGGAGAGAATCAGCATGAAGAGGGTAATCTCCAGCAATCCTCTCGTTGCAGAGGGGATGGATTCTGCTCGTTTTGGAAGCAAGGAGAATCTCCCGTAAACGAATTCGATGTGGACCCAGTAAACAAGTAAGGAAGTCTGGCCCAGTTGGATTAGCGGACTAAAGCCCCAGGTTGCCAGGCCCCAGCGGCACCAGACATAGCTTAGCAAACAGATGACAAGAAGCATGCCTATGCGCATCATCAGGAAGTTAGGACTGGTGTGCCAGTAATCGTAAGTGGAGTAGAGGTGGAAAGAAGAGTGGTCGAGTTGGCGCGCGACGAGGATTGCCGCGGCTCCAATGGCGGCGAGGATTGCGAGGGTCTGAGCGGGACGGTTGCGGGCCTGATCTTTTAAGGGCGGATCGCGGAAGATGACGAATCCGGCGGCCAGGCCGGCAAAGGCGAATGCGGCCCAGGGGAAGAGCGGGAAGAGCCAGGGCTGGGGTGAGCCCAGGTTATGGCATCCGTCGATGTAGGATTCGAGCGGCCACGGCAGCCAGGTTGGCCGCCAGGTGGTGTAGAGAGGTGGAGTCAGTAACGCAATTAGAGCTGTTACTGCAAGCGAGGCGGATACTAATGCAATCCGCAAGCGGCTAAAGCCGGAGCCATTCTTGGCGCTGTTTGGTATGGCCGAAGGCATGCCCTGAGACGAACGCCCTGAAGCCATATCCTCACGCGAAGTCATGTCACGCGAAGCCATGTCCTGAGACGAATTGCATGGGTTCTTGCAGAATGCTAAAACCATGCCGCAGGTCAGCGCCATCAGGATCATCGATAGGCCGATGATGTTCAATACATCCACGCGGAGTAGGTCGGACCATGGGGCCCATCCCCAGGCGATCAGAAATTCCTGTAGTCGAAACAGAAGCCCGAAGGCAAGGATTTCAGCGCCGCGGCGAACCATGGTCCGGGTGATTTCTGCGGAAGGCAGATTCTTGCGAATGAGTTTGTCGGTGACTAAAGCGAACGAAATGCCGGCTAAAAAAAGGAAGAGCGGCGCCGGCAAGGTGCCAAGAAGTTGTGAAGCGCTGAGGAAGCTCGTGTTACGGGCATCGCCGCCCAACCACGCGTCATAGCAGTGAGTCTGGAACATCAGCACGCAGGCGAGGCCGCGCATCCAGTCGATCCAAGCTAAGCGGGAAGAGGCGGGAGCAACCGGCGGTAATTGCTGTGTTGTTGCTGGCATGTCCGTGAACCTGATTCCACTCTACTGCTGGCTGTCGGGCAGCCCACTTCTCGAAGAACGCGAGGAGTGGTTCACCCAGTTTTCTTTCTGTTCCTTCTAATAGACCGACCTACCTCATTCCCTCCAGGATCGAGCCTACGATTCCGCCGACCACGCCTCCCTTGGCCACCTCATTGGAAGGTCTGGGCATGTATTCCATTAATTTGTGAGCTAGTTTTGAAATGGTGAGGGTTTGCAGCCAGATGCGGCCCGGTCCCGTGAGCGCGGCTAAGAAGAGTCCGTCGCCTCCGAAAATTATGTTCTTGATTCCGGGCACGGTCGTGATTTGAAACGAAACGCTGGATTGAAAAGCGCCGACGTGGCCGGGATGGACGCGCAGCGTTTCTCCCGGCTGAAGATCCTTGACCACGAGTTCGCCGGAGAGTTCGAGCCAGGCGGTGCCTTGTCCGCTGAGGCGCTGTAGCAGGAAGCCATCGCCGCCGAAAATTCCCGCGCCGAGAGATTGCTGGAATCCGATGCCAATTTGGATTTGTGGCGTGGCACAGAGGAATCCATGACGGTGAATCATGTATTCGTGGCCCGCGCTGACTTCGACCGGCACGATGTGGCCGGGAAGTTGGGTGGCGAAGGCCAACTCGCCGCGCGCGCCCATAGCGCGATATTCAGTCATAAATAAAGTTCCGCCTCCGGCCACACGCCGAATGGCGCCGAAGATTCCGCCGCCTCCGCCCAGTTGCGTGTGGGTAGTCATCTGGATCGAACCGGCCATCCAGGAAAGCTCTCCGGCTTCTGAAATCACCGATTCGTTCGGTTCGAGCACGAACTCTAGGACGGGCATGGTCGTGCCCACGATGCTGCTCTGCATGGTGGTCTCCTGGCTGTTCGAGATTGATCGGAAAAGCGTAACTTTACCACAGGATTTTTGGGTTGTTTCGCGTAGTTGGGATGTTGCCGAATGATCCGCCCTGCATCTACAGAACTACAGCGACGACGAGAAATTCATCTCTGCCCAGGCTAACACCTGCCGTTCAGAGCTTTGGCTTGCTGCTTTTGATCTGTTGGACTAAAGCGTCAATTTCGTCTGCGCTCAGTTTGCCGGCGTACTTGGGCATGCGGCCCTTGCCGTTGACGATGATGTTGCGAAGCTCGCCGGTGGACGAGGCGACGGTTTTTTCGGAGATGAGCGATGGTCCGCCAAAGTGTCGTCCCGCGGCCGTTTTTCCGTGACACTTCGCGCAGTTTTTCTGGAAGACGGGATTTGCAGTCAGAGTGGCGTCAGGCGGTGGGGTTTGGGCGGAAAGTTCAGCCAGTGCCAGGAATAATAGAGAACACAGAGCGATGGTGAGTCGGAATGCTCTCAAATCGAACCTCCATCATTGGGCAAGAATTCGGATGCGGCAAACAAAGGCCGTGCTGTCCGCGAACGGCAAATTTTGAAAACGTTCGCCGAAATAGTGGCATCCAAAGGCGAGCATGGCAATAGCGGGCATACTGATTTAGGAGGATTTCATGCTGGGAGGATCAAGGGTGAAACGACCACGGGGTGACGAACAAGCGCAGCCGGATGAACTCGGGAGCGATCCTGGACAGGTCGGTCCCGATAGCGCGGGACAGTCTGGGGACGCTCAGCAACTCTCTTCGGTTGCGGATGCTGCGGATGAGAGTGTCCAGGAACTTGCCGATACCGATCAGGCCATGGAAGCGGGTATCGTCGAGGGTGTCGAAGATGCAGCCGATCATCCGGAGCGTCCGGTCCATACGCACATCGAATACGGGCGCCCGGACGATCTTCCGCCTCGCTTTGGAACTGGGGAATTGGACGAGGAAGGCGTGGAGGGACGACATGGCAACGGAGAGAACGAAATTGACGTGGAAGACTTGCCGGACAAGAAGACGGCCTAGCAAAAGCGCTAGGTGACCGGCACTTGCATCCGCAATGCTGGCAAAAGGCGTGGCGTGCTAGCATTTCCTGTAGCTTCACGCTCGTCATGAGACACTTCCACTTCGTTGCTGCGATTGCGGGGTTCGCGGCTCGAATTGTCCCCCTGCTGGCGGTGCTTGCTGCATTGCACGTCTTCACCATGCAACCCGTCTTAGTTTTTGCCAAGGATGAGCCGAAGTGGATCGAGGTGCATACCGCTCATTTTTCTGTAATTACCGATGCGGGTGATAAGCGCGGGCAAGAAGTTACTTTGCGCATGGAACAGATGCGCGCAGTTTTCGGGCAATTGCTGTTGAAAAGTAAATTGAAGATGCCGGTACCGATCACCGTCATTGCTCTCAAGAGCGACAAACAGTACGGCCTCGTGGCTCCGGCGAAACAGAGCATGGGGGCGGGATTTTATTTGCCCGGCTGGGACCGGATCTATATCGTCCTCAATCTTTTTGAGCCCGATTCCTGGCAGGCGGTGGCTCATCCGCTGGCGCATTACTTCTTGAATTACAACTATCCTCCAGCGGCGGGCTGGTTCGACGAAGGTCTCGCGGAGTATTTTGGGTCCATCCACATTGGCAAGGCAGTGGAGATGGGAGGGGATCCGGAACTGGAACCGGAATGGCATGAGGATGCCTTCGACGAAATGAGGCGAGATCCCAATGTTCCCCAGTCGCTGACTCAACTCGTGAGTTCGCCGGTGTGGTTGTCGATGATGGACTTGTTCACGATGAAGCATTACGGTTCGGGGTCACGCGAGGGGACGCACAACACCATTTACTATGCGCAGGCGTGGATGGTTGTCCATTATCTGGTGAATAAGAACAAATTGCCGGAGGTGGGGACTTACTTCGACCTGGTGCAGAACAAAAAATTGCCGGTGGACAAAGCGATGGTGCAGGCGTTCGATATGTCGCCGGCGCAGATGGAAGACGCGGTCAAGACTTACTTCAAAACGCAGAGCGGACTGGGCATTGCGCTTGATCAGTCGAAGAAGCCGATTGCAAATCCGGTGGACAATCCGCAGCCCGACCACTTCGCTCTTCCTTTCGACCCGGACGACATCGGGATGGCGGTCACTCCGGTAAAGGATGAGGAAGCACGAGCGATGATTGGCGACGTGATGGCGCGCATTCCAGAGCATCACGATCAGGCACTGCACGATTTGCGGCAACTTGCGGAAGATCCAAAGGACAACGAGGCGGCGCGTCGCGGGCTCGCCCGGGACGATATTCAGCAAAAGAAGTTCGATGCGGCCGCCGACGAACTGGATAAGGCGGCGGATTTGAATGCGCGCGATCCATGGATTTGGTATTACCGCGCGGCGCTGAAGTATCAGAAGGCGCAGGCGACGCGGCAAGAAATACACGGACTGGCGAACATGATGCAGGATCTGCGGGCGGTGGCGGATTGGTATCCCGAGTTGGCCGACGCTTACAACATGCTGGGAATGGCGCGAGTGGAAGGAGGCGGAATCAACTCGGCGCTGGAGGCGGAACAGCAGGCGATCGCGTTAGCGCCCCGGAATCTGGAATACCAGTTCAACCTGGGACAGATTTATGTTGCGGGGAAAAAATGGGATCTGGCGCGCGAAGTGTTTACGCGGTTGAAAGTGGGTCCCGATAAGGCAGCGGCGGTGGCGGCGAAGCAGCAGTTAGAAGACTTGGATACACTGCAAAAATATGGAGTGCGTCCGCAAAGAGCAGGACAGACCGCGGCGCCAGCGGGTGCAGCGAGTACTCCGGGAGCGGGGACTGCGGTGGCCGCGAGCGCGTCCCAAGGTCAAGATGAGGATGCGGATGCGACGCCGAAGCCGGCGCCCGTCAAGCCGGGGACTACCGGCCCGGTACAATTCCTGAAGGGCAAGATTGTGAGTAGTGACTGTTCAAAGGCTCCCGAGGCCACCGTTACTATCCTGAGCGGCATGACCACTTACAGCATGCATGCGTCGGATTACAAGTCGTTGGTGGTGATCGGGCAGGACCAGTTTTCCTGTGAGTGGAAGAACCGGCTTGTATCGGTTAACTACCGGGCGGTGGGGAAGAATGGCGGGGAGTTGGTGTCAATCGAAATAAGGTAAGGGCGACACAGCCTTGCAGACTGGGCGGAAAATTGAGGCCGCCGTGATATAGAAAATGGAATCGTGGAGAGGAAGGGGATGGAGAATCCGCTCAAGCTTAAACGCATTCACCACGTCGAGTTCTGGGTTGGCAATGCCCGCCAGGCGGCCTACTTTTACCGCAAGGGCTTCGGCTTCTCTCAGGTTGCTTATAGCGGACTCGAAACGGGCCAGCGCGAGCGGACGTCTTATGCGCTGAGCCAGGGTAAGGCGAACTTCGTGTTAACTACGCCCATGACGCCCGATGACGCGGCGGCGGAACATATCCGGAAGCATGGCGACGGTGTGCGCGACATAGCGCTCGAAGTAGAAAACGCGGACGACGCTTTTGAGGAAGCCGTTCGCCGCGGAGCTCAGCCGGCTGAGGAACCGCATGATATAGCGGACGAACACGGCGCCATTCGCCGCGGTGCGGTCCACACCTATGGCGACACAATCCACTCGCTTATCTCATACAAGGATTACAAAGGGCCATTTCTGCCCGGCTACATGGCCGCGCCTCTGGCGGGTGACGATTGCGGCATTCTGCGGATCGACCATATCGTGGGGAATGTCGAACTCGGCAAGATGCAATACTGGGCGGATTACTACACCCGCGTCTTCGGTTTCCATCGTTACATCACGTTCGACGACAAGGATATTTCGACCGAATACAGTGCGTTGATGAGCATTGTCATGTCGGATGATTCGCATTCGGTGAAGTTCCCGATCAACGAACCTGCGCCGGCACGTAACAAGAGCCAGATTCAGGAGTACATCGAAGCTTATGGGGGAGCGGGAGCGCAGCACATCGCGTTACAGTGCAAGAATGTTGTTAACACGGTGGGCAAACTACAGCGCAACGGGCTCGATTTTCTGCGCGTTCCCGACACTTATTACGAGGCGCTGCCGTCGCGGGTGGGACCGGTGGAGGAATCCATGGCAGAGTTGCGGTCGCTGGGTATACTTGTGGACCGCGACGAGGAAGGCTACCTGCTGCAGATTTTCTCGAAGCCGGTCGAGGATCGTCCGACCGTGTTCTTCGAAGTGATCCAGCGCAAGGGCAGCCGCGGATTTGGCAAAGGGAACTTCAAAGCGCTCTTTGAATCGATTGAAATGGAGCAGGCGCGACGAGGGAATCTTTAAGCATGCCTCACGTAAAAGCCGCTAAGCCGAAAATTGCGAATGCCAGGACGAACGGGCGAGCCAGGACTGAGTTGCGTTACCAGTCGGGATTCGGCAACGAGTTCGCCAGCGAGGCGGTGGACGGAGTTTTGCCGCGGGGACAAAATTCTCCGCAAAAAGTGGCGCATGGGTTGTACGCGGAACAACTGAGCGGCACGGCGTTCACAGCGCCACGAGGCGTCAATCGCCGGACGTGGCTTTACCGAATGCGCCCGTCGGTGGCACACAAGCCATTTGAGCCCATCAGTATGGGACGGTTGCGGAGCGCGCCGTTCGATGAGGTGCCGACGCCCCCGAATCAGCTGCGCTGGACTCCGATTCCGATTCCTTCTCAACCCACAGACTTTATCGACGGCCTGATCACCATGGCGGGCAATGGCAACACGCATATCCATGCCGGTGTTGGAATTCACATCTATGTCGCCAATACGTCGATGGTGGATCGTTTCTTCTACAACGCCGACGGAGAGATGTTGATCGTGCCGCAGAAGGGACGGCTGCTGCTGCGCACGGAGATGGGCATTGTTGAAGCCGGCCCCGGCGAGGTTGCGGTGATTCAGCGGGGAATTCGCTTTCGCGTAGAGCTTCTCGACAAAGAAGCGCGCGGCTACATTTGCGAGAACTATGGCGCGCTGTTTCGTTTGCCCGATCTGGGTCCGATTGGCGCCAACGGTTTGGCGAATCCGCGCGACTTCCTGGCTCCCGTAGCGGCGTTCGAAGATCGGGAAGGCGATTACCGGATTCTCACCAAGTTCCAGGGAAGGCTGTGGGCGGCGGCGATCGATCACTCGCCGTTGAACGTCGTCGCCTGGCACGGGAACTACGTGCCCTATAAATACGATCTGGTGAACTTCAACTGCATTAATACGGTTAGCTTCGACCATCCCGACCCGTCGATCTACACGGTGCTGACGTCGCCTTCGGAGATTCCGGGAACGGCCAATGTTGACTTCGTAATTTTTCCTCCACGATGGATGGTGTCTGAGCATACATTCCGTCCGCCGTGGTTTCATCGCAATTTCATGAATGAATTCATGGGACTGATTCGCGGCGAGTATGACGCCAAGGCGGAAGGGTTCGTGCCGGGGGGCGCCAGCCTGCACAATTGCATGGCGGGGCACGGGCCGGACTCTGAAACGTTCGAGAAGGCAAGTAATGCCGAACTGAAGCCGGTTTTTCTTGGCGACACGTTGGCGTTCATGTTCGAGACTCGCTTCGTTTGCCAGCCGACGAAGTTCGCGCTGGAGACTTCTGACCTCGATCATCAGTACTTCGAGTGCTGGCAGGGATTGCGAAAGAAATTCAGCGGTCAGTCGGTTAAGCAATAATTCTCCGTTACTTCGCGTCCTAAATTCAGAGAGCTTGATGAATTTGCAGGTTGCGCACACATTACGAGGCTCCGCCGAAAGGGTCGATGCCGTCGGTGTTCTGCTGCGCGACCTGATCGACTACGCGGGATTATTTCCTCCGGCATCGCTTGCCATGGCGGCGGCCGGGGCAAACTACCGCGCGTATTCGCAGTCGGAATCGAGCTGGCTTCTCGGGCGTTTCATTGTGCCGGTCGCGCGGTTGGGAGAGTTCGAGGAAGCCTTTGTCGAATTACCAATCTCGGAGCGCAGCGCTAGCGGTGCGAATTTGCGGCTGTCCGTCCTTCTGGGCTCCGATGCCCTTGCCGATGTCGCTCGCATTCGGCAATTCAATGCTCAGATGACGAACGCCAGTTCCAGTCCCAAGGCGGCTATCGAGGCGGTTGAGGTGAAGGCCGCGAACGCGGACGAGGTAGCGTGGCTGTCAGGAATTGTCCCGGCGGAATTAACGACGTATTTCGAAGTTCCGCTCGACAATCGTTCCGAGTGCATTGCCGCGGTCGCTGAGTGCAGGCGCAGGGCCAAGATCCGGACGGGTGGCGAAACGGCGGACAAGTTTCCAACTCCTGAGAGCGTGGTGGAATTCATTCGCCTGTGCGCAGATCGTGATGTGCCGTTCAAGGCGACGGCGGGATTGCACCATCCGCTGCGCTCCGTCCACCGGTTTACGTATGAACCCGCGAGTCCTTCGGGAATCATGCACGGCTTCATCAACGTTTTTCTGGCGGCGGCGTTTTTGCGGGCGGGGATAGACAGGAAACTTGCTGTCCAAGTGCTCGAAGAGCAATCGAGTCAGGCGTTCCATTTTGATGCGGACGGAGTCTGCTGGCGACAGCATCGGCTCAGCCGGCACGAAATCGCTGCCACGCGGCAGAATTTTGCGATTTCGTTTGGATCATGTTCTTTTACCGAACCCATCGACGACCTGCGATCGCTGCACCTCCTGTGACAAATCTGATATGAAACAGCCTCTATGAAGGCCGCTCTAGACGAGAC